>CAZYTI010000140.1:0-8334 GCA_964650065.1 uncultured bacterium | reverse complement strand
CTCTTCTGCTCATAGCTTTCACCGGGATACACTGTAGTCACCTTTTGACCGTTCTGAGTGAGTCTTTCAAGAATTCGGAGACCAACACCTCTGGTATCCATAAACAGCAGCCAGGACGCTTCTAATTTTTTATCCAAACGATTGGGAGGAAAAAACGACCGTTTCCAGGAGGGCACATGGAACCAATGATCAATATTGGGAATTTTTTGCAACAAATCCCACCGGCTGGTCAATCGTTTTTCAGACGAATGGGAATCCAGCCAGTATCGTTTTCGTTCAAAAGGATAGGTCGGCAGAGGAATACGGTGACACGGCGTATTGGCATAAACAGCAGACCAGTCCACCTGAACACCCGCCAACCAAAGCGTTCCCATGGTATTCAATAAATTGGTTTCCCCTTCCCCCTTCGTTCGTGGTTTTACAAGAGAACTACATACGGTTCGACGCGAAGGATTTGAGAGATGCAATTTGGACAGCGTACTCAGTGTTCTTCCCGGACCCACCTCCAGGAGGAGTGAATTGGTTTCATTCAACAACCGCTGTATCCCCGACGAAAATTGGACAGTCTGCCGTAAATTTCTTACCCAATAGTCTGATCGGGTGATTTCAGAAGCCTCAATTCGGTCTCCGGTGACCGTGGATATCATGGGAATTGTAGGCGGTTTCCGCTGAACACTCTGGAATAATTGGACAAATGGTTCAATAATCGGTCCCATCATCCGGGAATGAAAGGCATGGGAAGTTTGCAGATAGTGACAATCGGCATTCTGCTTTAACAGTTCTGCCTCGACCGATGCCAATGCATCTTTAGTCCCGGAGAGAACACAGAGCGAAGGACTGTTCACAGCAGCCAGGGAAATATCTTTATTTAATAAATATGATACTTTTTCTTCAGATAATGGGACAGCCAGCATCCCTCCCTGGGGTAACTGCTGCATGAATTGTCCCCGTTTCGCCACCAGGTAGAGGGCATCCTCCAATGAAAACACCTCCGCTATACAGGCAGCCACAAATTCGCCAATACTGTGGCCAATAAGGACATTGGGATTCACGCCCCATGACATCCATAGTTGGGTCAGGGCATAGGATATGGTGAAAATGGTGGGTTGGGCAATGGTGGTCTGCTTGAGTTGTTCTGAAAAATATGCATTGGTTCCTTCAGCAGGATACAGGATCTCTCGAATATCTATGCCAAGGTGCGGTTTTAATATCTCGGCACAGATGTCAACCGAGGATCGGAAAATTGGTTCATTTTGATAAAGGTCCGTTCCCATGTGCACATATTGGGCACCCTGACCGGGAAACATGAAGGCCACAGAAGGTGTCTTTTCGTTAACAAAAAAAGCAGGCGCTTTCTCCAATGCCTTCCGGGCCTCTTCCTCATTACTGCATATCGACATACGACGATACGGAAAGTGCTTTCGATCCACACTCAAGGTGTAGGCCGCATCGGCCAGGTTTATCTCTCGATTTTCGCTCAGATGCGCCGTGAATTTTTCGGTCGCTTTATTGAGTGCGGCTTCGGTACGAGCGGACAGTAGTAGCAGGTGTCCAGGTCTCTGTATCCTCCGCTTCCCGTTAGGAGGCGCTTCCTCCAGGACAGCATGGGCATTGGTCCCTCCAAAACCAAAGGCACTCACTCCTGCCAGACGGGAATTTCCGTTTGTGCGCCATTGGAATCTTTTCTTATTCACAAAGAATGACGTGGTTTTAAAATTAATTTCCGGATTGGATCGGGTAAAATGCAGGCTGGGAGGAATCATGTGATTTTCCAGAGAAAGCACGGTCTTGATAAACGAAGACACTCCGGCGGCAATATTCACATGACCGATATTGGATTTGACAGATCCAATCCTACAAGACCTTTTCCTTTTTGTCCGGAATGCCAGTTCCAGCGCTTTCAATTCAACGGGATCACCCAGCCGGGTGCCCGTACCATGCGCCTCAATATAATCAATTTTTTCCGGGTCAACGCATGCAGCACGATGAGCAGCTTCGATGACCATTTTTTGACCACGCACACTGGGTGCCGTAAATCCCGGTTTCCCATTGCCATCATTGTTGACGGCCGACCCCTTGACGATGGCACGAATATGATCACGATCATCTAAAGCCTTTCTCATGGTCTTGAGAACCACGATACCGACACCATCTCCAAAAACGGTCCCGCTGGCCTTGGCATCAAAGGCACGACAGTGGCCGTCTGCCGAAACCATGAGACCCTCCTGATAGAAATAACCACGCTTCTGGGGGAGAGACAGAGACACCCCGCCTGCCAGGGCCATATCACATTCACCGCGATTGAGGGCCTGACAGGCCAGATGAATGGCTACCATGGATGTGGAACAGGCCGTCAAGAGGGTAAGACTGGGGCCTTTTAAATCCAACTTGTTGGAAATTCGTGTCGCCACATAATCGCGATAGTTCAGGAGAAAACTGTCCACATCGCCATCGGACTGTAGCACCTGGACACGTCGGAGCCACTCCTGATTTTCATTTGCGCCCACATAGAAACCGATAAGATCCTCATACGATTCCGGATTATACCCGGCATTTTCCAGAGCTTCCCAGGAACACTCATGCAAAATCCTTATCTGAGGATCCATGCGTTCGGCCTCCCGCGGGGGGTATCCAAAGAAATCGGCATCAAAAGCATCGATATCTTCCAAAATGCCTTTGGCCTTGATATAATTGGGATGTTGTAGAATTTCCGGATCGATACCCGAAGCTTCGAGTTCTGTATCTGTAAAATGGGAAATCGATTCCACGCCATTAATGAGATTCTCCCAGAATTCACCAAGATTCCGGGCTCCGGGGAATCGACCGGCCATGCCAATAACAGCGATTTCATCCTTTATTTTTGGGTCATCCCCCCTGTTTCTCGAATCATCTATTTTCCCTCAAGTGGTTCTAATTTATTGTATAAAATAAAACACAGAGGTCTCAGAGAAAAATAGATATTCTCTGTGTGCTCTGTGGTTTCATGTTTTTTTCTTCTTTTTCATAAACCTTCCGGCACCACCGTTCTGACAATTTCCTGGACATCCTTAATTACAACAGTGTCCGCAAATCCTTTGGACGTCGCACAAACCGAAAGGGCATATTGAGGATCGATATCGTATATCTTGAAAAAAACCTTCTTGACTTTTTCATTATTCATAATTAATTGATGGTTATTTTTTTCAAGATAACGGATAGTAAACGACCCCAGCGATTGCCGCAATCCCTTTCCGATGGCTTTCAGGTAACTTTCCTTCAATGTCCACAATCGAAAAAAATAGTCCGTTCGCTCCGATTCATTGACGTTCATGAGGGCATTGTACTCTTCATCAGAGAAGAACCGCTTGGCGATATCAAAGTCAACGGATTTCACCCTTTCGATATCGACGCCCACCGGTGCATCATCCACAGCACAAACGATCCATTGACCGGAATGGGCACAATTGAAGTGAAAATTTTTATCATTCTTTAAATAGGGTTTTTGATTTTCATCCACAGAGAACACAATCGCATCATTCTCAACACCGATTTTCTTCATCACAATCGTCCGGATCAACAGATCTGCCAGGAGGGTCCGCTGGGCATCTTCCCAACGGCGGAATCGTTGAATTCTTACCTTCTTGTCAATGGCGATTTTAGATAGAATCGACTCGAAAAGTGCATCATCAATTCTGTTGCCTAACTTTACTGCGTAACTCTCTACCTGGATAGCGGTCTCCTCCCTCCGATTATCATCATTATTATATACGCACGAACAGGAAATGGGTTAGCCCTTTTTTATAGTTAGACTACTTTTTTCCATAAAAGGTTTACCATAAGATAAGCATCTTAGGAGGGGGATAAAACGATTTTCTGTGTTTATTCGTACTTCAGCGAATCCACTGGATCCGCTGTGGCGGCTTTAATGGTCTGATAGCTCACCGTGAGAAAAGCAATCATGAAGGCAGATACACCGGAGGCGATAAACATCCAAAGGGTCATTTCAGCATGATAGGCAAAATTTTCAAGCCTTTAACAGAATATACGCCACAGGCCAGGCGATGAGATTGGCAACAAGGACCCAGCGAATAAATTCTTTAGACATGTGGAAAACAATGCCCGAAATAGAAGCACCCAATACTTTTCGGATACCGATTTCCTTGGTACACCGTTCTGCCGTATACGAGGCCAAACCGAATAGACCGAGACAGGCAATCACAATGGCCAGGAACGTGAATGATTGAAATATTTTGCTCAACCGGTATTCAGATCGATACAACAGATCGATCCTTTCATCTAAAAATGAATAGACGACAGGTAAAGAAGGTTCCAGTTCGGCCCATTGCTTCTTAATTAGCGCCAGTGTGACCGGAATCGCATTGGACGATATCCGAATCAGATAGTTGCTGAACTGATTGGAATCGTAGTATATGAAAAAGGGGCCGATGGGTTCTCTGAGGGAACTGTAATGATAATCCTTAAAAACTCCCACCACAGTCAGCGATCGTTTCTCATCGGAACCAAAGTAGCGGTCAATCTTCTTACCAACGGGTTGATCCCAGCCTAAATCCCGAACTGCCGTTTCATTAATGAGAATCGCGTTCTCGGCATCCGTCTCGAAATCAGAGGAAAACGGCCGCCCCTGTACGACTTCCGTGTCAAGGGTTTTTAATATATCGTAATCTGCCGCGAGATAGTTGACTGCCCAGGGTTGATCCCGATCTAATCCTTCGGGATAGAATACGTCCACACTCATTCCGAAGCCGGGAAGCTGGGAAACGGCCGTCACATTCATCACCCCGGGGAGCGACTTCAGTTGTTCTGAAACGGTCTCATAGTGTTGGCTGCCCATGGGGATCACCACAAGATGTTCTTTGTCAAAACCTAACTCCTTGTTTTTTATATAACGAATCTGACCTAAGATCACAAATGCACCGATGATCAGGATAATAGAAATACTGAATTGAAAGACAACAAGGATACTTCGAAAAACACCGTTCCTGGCCCCGGATCTCAGGTTGCCCCGCAAGACCTTGATGGGCCGAAAGGCTGATAACACGAAAGCTGGATATCCTCCCGAAACAACCCCCACCAACAGCACGATGCAAAACAAAATTCCAAATATTCTGAAATCCTGAAATATCTGGTTTGGCAGTGTTCTTCCGGAAATCGAACCAAAGAGCGGCAGAAGTAACTTTAGCAGGAACAGGGAGAGAATAAAGGCCATTAGACTCATCACCACAGATTCACTTAAAAACTGTCTCATTATATCTGTACGGACGGCACCCACCACTTTCCGCAATCCCACCTCCTTGGCCCTGTTGGCTGATCGGGCCGTGGAAAGATTCACGAAATTGATGCCCGCTATGAGGAGAATGAAAAAAGCAACAGCCATAAAAATATGGATATAGGTCATATCCAGGTTTTCTTCCAGCTCGGCCATTAAATTGGAGCCAAGATGGATATCTTTCAGCGGTTGCAAGTAGAGTTCCAGTTCAACACCGAACTGCTGCATGATATCACCCATGTTTTTTTCTAACAGGGCGGGCAATTTTTCCTCTAACAAAACGGGATCGGCCTGTTCAGTGAGTAGTAAATAGGTATAGTAATTCAGGCTCAACCAGATATCCATTCGATTGGGCACGCGATCGTAAAGCGTCGTGTAGGAAATAAGAATACGGGGATGAAAATGGGAATTTTCGGGGACATTTTCCATCACGCCGGTGATGTGCAGATCATAACTATCGTTGTAGCGTAACGTCTTTCCCATGGGATCGTCGGAACCGAAATATTTCTCGGCCACTTCCTGGTTGATGACCACAGAATAGGGATCCCGAAGCGCCGTTTTAGGATTTCCCTTGATTAATGGAAATGTAAACATCTCAAACAGGCTGGAGTCCGCAAAAAGCAATCCACCCTCATAAAATCGCTTTTGGGCGGCTTGATACTCCACGATTCTGGGACCCAGATTTCGAAATCGGACCATACGCACCACTTCTGGGAATGATTCTCCCAGAGCCGGTCCCAGCGGATTCATGGTCAGGGGTGTGTGGATACGCTTTTGATTGGCATTACCCCTGACAGCAACCCGGTAAATTTGATCGGCCTTCTCATGATAACGGTCATAACTCAACTCATAAAATACGAACAGCATGATGGTGAAGAAACATGTCAGTCCCAATGCGAGACCGATGATATTGATAAAAGAATATCCTTTGTATTTTCTTAAATTCCGTAAGGTGACTTTTAAGGTATTACGAAGCATCATGGCACTCCATATGATTGAATTCTTGATGAAATTTTGCATTGAACTGAACACCTGAAACCAGTACCAGCATCTCGCTCTAAAATGCCCCATCTTCTGTTCCAGCTCTGAAAAAACCTCTTCAATGTCACCATGGATGGTTCTTTTTTCTTCGGACGTGACAATACGTGCCATGATCCATCTGGCGATTTTGGGAGATTTAATTTCTATCCTTTCATTCATACTTCAGCGAGTCTACTGGATTCGCCATTGCCGCCTTGATGGACTGGTAGCCCACCGTCAATACGGCAATCATCAGGGCCAGACCTGCCGAGACGATGAATGTCCAAATCCCGATTTGGATGCGATAGGCAAAGCTCCGCAGCCATTGATTCATGGTAAAATAGGCGACGGGCCAGGCAATGATATTGGCCATGAGTACCCATTTGGTGATTTGTTTCGATAGTAAGAAGGTCATCCCGGGGACCGAACCACCCAGTACCTTACGGATGCCGATCTCTTTGGTCCTCTGTTCCGTGGTATAAGAGGCCAGTCCGAACAGTCCAAGACAGGCCACCAGAATGGCCAGGAAGGAAAAATAGCGAACAATAAGGTGGAGCCTCGCCTCGGCCTGATAGAGCTCATCGAAGTGCTCATCTATAAAATAGTACTGAAATGGAGTGTTGGAGCGAAACGTCTGCCATTTCTCTTTAAGGAAGTCCAATGTCCCTGGGATATCATGGGGGCGAATCCGAACAGAAATCTGGTTCAGACTATGTGAAGAAATGTGCATCACGATGGGTGTGATGGGTTGGTGCATGGATTCGAAATGAAAGTCTTTTACAACACCGATGACATGACCTCTTCGTATGCCGTAAATAAACCCTTTCCCAACTGCTTCTTCAGGAGATTCCCAACCGATCCGGCTCACAGCCGTTTCATTCAAGATGAATGCCCGCATGGAATCCGTGGACATCCTCCGGGAAAAATTTCGTCCTGCGGCTAACTCCATCCCGAAGGTAGGCACATAATCGTGATCCACCCGCAGCTGGGCGATACGAAAACTCACGGGCTCTTCCGTTTCTCCACTGATGACCCTGGCCCCGGAAGAGTCCAACAATCTGCCCGAAGGCACCCGTTTGGCTGCAGAGACACTGATGATATTCTCTTGCTTGAGTAGCTGCTGCTTTACCGATTCCAGATGACTCACGATATAGGGACTGGAAGGCAGGACCACCACATTCTCTTTATCGAAGCCAAGCCTCTGATTTCGCATGAAATTCAACTGATTGCTCACGATCCCGACACATACAATCAGAATGATGGAAATGGCAAACTGCGTCACCACCAGCAGGGCGCGAAATGAAAATCCACGACCCTCTTTCTTCCGGATGCCCCGCAAAACACGCACCGGTCGAAAAGCGGAAAGATAAAATGCAGGATAACTGCCGGATAGGATGCCCACGATAAATGCAATGGCGATAAAACCGGCAAACATCCAGGTATTGCTGAAAATATGAAATGAAAGATCGCGATGGATAAAGGAATTGAATCTTGGAAGTATGAGTGCGACCACCAGTATGGCCATGCCCAGAGCAATGAAAGCCATTAGAATGGATTCATTCAGAAATTGCCGGATGACTTGAGATCTGTGGGCCCCGACCACTTTCCTGAGGCCGACTTCCTTGGCTCTCCCTGCAGATCGGGCAGTTGCCAGATTCATAAAGTTGATACAGGCGATGAGCAGGATGAAGATGGCAACAATTGAGAATATATAAACATAGGCGATGTCGCTGTTGGGTTCAATCTCCGAATCCAGTTGGGAATGGAGATGTATCTCGGTCAGGCGCTGGAGTTTGAGCTGTGTCCGCTCACTCATGCCCTCTCCATAGTGGCGTTCGATGAATGGATCCAGCCGGTCTTTCAGCCGGTCGATGTCGTAGCCCTGAGGCATCAAAAGATAGGTCGCATAGTTGTTGCTCCCCCAATTCTGAAGCTCCTCATCCCCCACCACAAGCTCGTAGGTCTTGAAGGATCCGATAAAATCGAGATGAAAATGGGAATTGTGAGGAATGGATTTGATGACACCCGTCACTTTCAGGTCCCCCCCA
>CAZYTI010000139.1:0-8372 GCA_964650065.1 uncultured bacterium | reverse complement strand
ACAGAACTATTTGTGAAAGAGGCGCTTCTCGATGCATCCGTAGAGATCCCATATACTATGGATAAACATCCGATTGTCTTGCCCATCGATGCTGAGGCCATTTATCTCAATCCCCAATTGGGTCTGGTGGATATGTCCCAATTGGCCAATATGACATCTGAGAATCCCATCTTGAATATGCTGCGATGGCACAAGGGATGTTGTATTGTCGCCGGATACGGAGTCATATCCACTGGTGAGGCCACACTGGAACAGGCGGCCCACAATGCGGCGTCGGCCGAAAGGATCGCCCGGTTTCGAGAGGAAGTGTTTATCAATGATAGGATTTTAGATGGACCCTCGGTCCAGGATTTTGAACCAAAAATGAAATGAAGAAAATTTACCACGAAAATACACGAAGTGGCACGAAAACGAACAGAATATGATTAATTTTATTTGTGTGAATTGGTGTCAATTCGTGGCTGAATAATAACAAAAATAGAGAGGTTATTGGGCTATGGCGAACATTCAAAATATGAAGATGAACGAACCCCGGAAGCGGCTCCGAGGATCGCTTCCTAAAATTGGTGTTCGGCCTGTCATTGATGGTCGTCGTCAGGGTGTACGGGAATCCCTGGAAGCACAAACCATGAAAATGGCCAAATCCGCTGCGAAATTACTCTCCGATCATTTGCTACATCCCAATGGATTGCCGGTGGAATGTGTTATCGCAGACACCTGTATCGGGGGCGTCAGTGAGGCGGCCGAATGTGCCGAAAAGTTCTCACGGGGAGACGTGGGCGTCTCCCTGACCGTTACACCCTGCTGGTGCTATGGAACTGAGGTCATGGACTCCGATCCCCTTGTTCCGAAAGCCGTTTGGGGATTCAACGGGACCGAACGTCCCGGAGCCGTTTATTTAGCTGCGGCTCTGGCCGGATATAATCAAAAGGGATTGCCCACGTTTGGTATTTACGGTCGTGATGTACAGGATGCGGATGACGAGACGATTCCGGACGATGTCCGGAAAAAGTTGCTGAATTTTTCCAAGGCGGGACTGGCAGTTGCAGAGATGAAAGGGAAGTCTTATCTGTCCCTGGGCGCGGTCTCTATGGGTATTGCGGGTTCCGTCGTCAATCCGGCCTTCTTTCAGGATTATCTGGGCATCAGGACAGAATTTGTCGACATGACAGAGTTGGTGCGTCGTATGGAAAGAAGCATTTACGATCCGGAAGAATTTCAGCATGCTTTGGCATGGGTGAAGGAAAATTGTCTCGAAGGTGAGGATGTCAATCCTCCTGAAAGGCAGCTTCCCCGGGAGCGGAAGGATTGGGAGTGGGAAGCCGTCGTTAAGATGACCCTCATCGTGCGCGATCTGATGATTGGGAATCCGCGCCTGGGTGAGCAGGATTATGGAGAGGAGGCCCTGGGCCACAATGCCATAATGGCCGGTTTTCAGGGCCAACGTCAGTGGACCGATCACTATCCCAACGGGGACTTTTTGGAAGCCGTCCTGAATTCTTCCTTTGATTGGAACGGAATCCGGGAACCCTACATTGTGGCCACGGAAAATGACAGCCTCAACGGTGTGGTCATGCTGTTCGGACACCTGCTTACAGACACGGCCCAGATTTTTTCGGATGTTCGTACTTACTGGAGTCCTGCTGCTGTCAAGCGAGTCACCGGTCAAGAATTAACAGGAAAAGCCGCCAATGGTATTATTCATCTCATCAATTCGGGTCCGACTGCTCTGGATGGAACGGGTCAACAGACCCGAGACGGACTATCGGTCATGAAACCATTTTGGGAGATTACACCCGAAGAAGTCGGAAAATGCCTTGATGCCGCACATTGGTGTCCTGCGGCCCTGGAGTATTTTCGGGGTGGGGGATACTCGACCCAGTTTTTAACTGAGGGTGAGATGCCGGTGACCATGTCGCGGATCAACCTAATCAAGGGATTGGGACCTGTTCTTCAAATCGCAGAGGGATATACTGCTACGCTTCCAGGTGATGTTCATCATACACTGGATCGACGGACCAATCCCACATGGCCGACGACATGGTTTGCTCCCAGGTTGACGGGACAGGGAGCGTTCAACGATGTTTATGCGGTCATGGCCAACTGGGGTGCCAATCATGGAGCTATCAGTTACGGCCATATCGGAGACAAACTGATTACCCTGGCTTCCATGCTGCGAATTCCTGTGAATATGCATAATGTAGAAGCAGAGCGGATTTTTAGACCCAGTGCATGGAGTGCTTTCGGCACACAGGATCCGGAAGGAGCCGATTACCGGGCGTGTCAGAATTTTGGTCCTTTGTATAATATAAAATAGAAACCTAACCGCAAAGAGCGCAAAGGAGGCGCAAAGGACGCAAGAAAACAGAATAGAGAATATAAAAGAAATTATTTAAAGATTAAATCAATGAATTATGACTTAGCGTTCTTTGCGATTTGCTTTGTACCCTTGGATGTTAGAGGCCAAATAGGAAGGGTTATTATTGATGAAAGTGTCTCTCTTTATTCCGTGTTTGACGGAACATCTATATCCGGAATCGGCGTTGTCGATGGTCAAGGTACTGAATCATCTCGGACATGAAACCGAGTATGTGGAAAACCAGACGTGCTGCGGGCAGCCGGCTTTTAATTCGGGTTACTGGAAGGAAATCGTTCCGATTGCGGAACGTTTTATTGAACTGTTTCAAGATAAAGAGGTGGTCGTGGCGCCATCAGGATCTTGTGTCGCCATGGTTCGAATATTTTATGATAAGTTATCCATTGACCGGGAGTTGATCCCTGGGCTGAAAGCACTCAAGGGAAAGATTTTTGAATTCACCGAATTTTTAGTGAATACGCTGAACATCACTGAACTGGGAGGGACGTTTCCCCACCGTGTGACGTATCATGATTCCTGCCATCTGAACAGGGAGCTGGGTGTTCGTGATCAGCCCCGGAGGTTGATACAAGGGATACGGGATATCGATTTTGTCGAAATGGAGGAACCGGATCTCTGTTGTGGCTTTGGGGGTACCTTCTCTTATAAATTTAAGGGTGTATCCATCGAAATGGTCAAACGAAAGTGTGAATATATCGAACTCAGCAAGGCAGAATATTGTATTGGTGCGGATTCGAGTTGTCTTATGAACATAGAAGGGTATCTGCGTAAGCATCATATGAAGGCAAAAACCATGCATATTGCGGATTTATTGGCAAAGAGCTTGGGACTTTAGTTGTTTTACTAACGAAGCTTCGCTTCAACCGATAAATATAGGAGTTAGGTGTTAGATATTGGCTATTAGTTGTTAGCTTTTAGAAGTTAGCTAAAAGCCAACAACTAACTCCTAACAACTGTTTTTCTAACCGCTAATAGCCTGTTAAAAACTTGACTCAACATAAAGTTATCGTGAATAAAGGTTTAGAATCTTATATTAAGGGAGTGAAATGCAAGTTACACCATTAAAAATTAAAAGTTATATAAAAGAAGCTCTAAAGGATGATTTAATGCGTTCGGCAGTGTTTAAGGCGACCCATACTGCTGTCCAGGCCCGACAGAAAGTCGTCGATGAGACACCCTACTGGGAGGATTTACGACTGAAGACCCACGGTATTAAAAAAGAAGTCATGGAAAACCTGGACAACTATCTCATCACTTTTGAACGTAAGTGCTCAGAGAACGGGATACAGGTACACTGGGCGGAGAATGCAAATGAAGCCAATGAGATCATCCTTGATCTGGCACAGAGTCATGGTGTAAAAAAGATCGTTAAATCCAAATCGCTTACCTCTGAGGAGATTGAGCTGAACAGAAACCTCATCGATCATGGGTTTGAAACCCTTGAAACCGATCTGGGTGAATATATCGTTCAGCTTAAGGGACACATTCCTTCTCATCTTACGATGCCTGCGCTTCATCTCAGTCGCCAGGAAATTGGTCGCCTGTTCGAGGAGAAACTTGAAATTGCATATACGGATGATCCCGTTGAGCTGCTTATGGTGGCCAGAAAAATGCTTCGAAATCATTTTTTATCGGCAGATATGGGAATCTCAGGGGTGAACTTTGGCATTGCCGATTCGGGCTGTTTTTGTATCCTGGAGAACGAAGCCAACGCGCATTTGACGATTACACAACCGGATATCCATGTCGCGATCATGGGAATCGAGAAAATCATCCCTAATTTGGAAGCACTGCCCTATTTTCTGAAAGTATTGGCTCCCAGCTGTACGGGACAGAAAGCTTCATGTTATGTGAATCTCGTTGGAGGACCCAACAGAGAGAAATACGGAGAGGGAGCCCGGGAGGTCCATATCGTGTTGCTGGATAACGGACGGTCCAAGATTTTAGCGGATCCTCGATTACGCGAGACTTTGTTCTGTATCCGATGTGGGGCATGTTTGAATACCTGTCCGGTATATAATCAAATTGGAGGACATGCCTATGGCTGGGTCTATATGGGACCCATAGGGGCGACCTTGATTCCGCAGTATCTGGGTGTGAATGAGGGACGTTATGCACCGTTTTTGTCGAGCCTGTGTTGTGCATGTAACGAGACATGTCCCATGCTCATTGATCTGTCCGGCCATCTGCTCCAACTGAGAAATCGGGTCGTCGAATCCAAGAACTCGATGATCGCTGAGCGATTGGGAATTTTATTATGGGCCTATGCGGCCAGACATCCCAAACTCTACCGGTTTGCCACATGGTTTCCAGGGAAGCTTCAGAAACTTATACCCGGAGGAAAATCGTTTCCTGCCCCGGGTTATACCAAGGAGCGGGCCCTGGGATCCTTTGATGCCAGAGGATTCCGGAAGCGGTATTACCAGTATATTGAAAAGGGTAGTGCCGGAAATTTTATGAAAAAAGAGAGAAAGACATGAAACCACAGAGGCCACAGAGAAAAATTAAGACACTCTGTGGTTAGTTTTTGACAATACCTGGATAAGAAAAAGGAAAGATAATGATAAACAGCCGTGAAACAATCCTGAAAAAACTCAAGGAAGCGACTCGAGTGCCTTCGGATGTGGCCGGGCCTCCGGAAGATATCGACGAGCGGATTAAAAAAGGAATAGACCTGGTCACACCCCATGATTCAAAAGGACTTCTGGAACAATTTCAGCATGAACTGGAACTCGTATCCGGAGAATTCCATGGGATCAGGAATTCGGCTGAGGCAGCAACCATTATATTAGAGATCATGAAGGAAAATAGCTATGCTAAAATCGCCGTTACCGGGGAGAACGTTTGTCTGAGCGTAACGGAAAAACTGAGGGAAAAGGACGATTCGATAGAATGTATACAGGCATTGACGCTCCCCTATCCTGACCGCAAAGAGCGATTGGCCGATGTTCCCGTATCCCTGGTCAAAGCATCGTATGGTATTGCCGATATCGGCTGTCTCGTATTTCCCTATGAGGACACAAGAACGTCACTCCCTCACTTCCTGTCCGATTGTGTTTTTGCCGTCGTTTTAAAGGAGGACCTGGTCGGAAATCTTTTCGAACTCTTTGCCGTAATGTCTCCCGAGATGGCAAAAGATATGGTACTGGTCACCGGACCCAGCCGGACGGCCGATATTGAGAAAATTTTGATTTTAGGGGCACACGGACCGAGGAAACTGGTTGTGTTGATGCTGGATTCATAATTAGTATTTAGAATGATAAACTATCACAGCGATCAGGAAAAAATCATATGGACGGAAATAAGTTTTTGGCTTTTGATTTTGGTGCTGAGAGTGGACGAGCTATTTTGGGAACATTGTCTGAGACGAATATAAAATTAGAGGAAATCCATCGTTTCCCCAATCGTCAGATCCAGGTATTCGGGCACATTCATTGGGATATCCTGTCTCTTTTCGATGAATTGAAAAAAGGATTGACACAAACGATAAAAAAACGTGGGAAAGAGCTGACGGGTATTGGTGTCGACACGTGGGGCGTGGATTTTGGACTGGTGGGAAGAGACGACCAACTCCTCGGTTTTCCGTACTGTTATCGTGATACCAGAACACAGGGCATCATGGATGAAGCATTCAAAAACGTTCCTCGAGATGAGTTATATGCGATCACAGGCATTCAATTCATGCAGTTTAATTCGATTTTTCAGCTCTTGAGCATGGTGATCACGAATCATCCATTGTTAGAGGTCGCTGAATCATTGCTCTTCATGCCGGACTTGTTTAACTTTCTTATGACCGGTCAAAAATTCAGTGAGTATACGATAGCATCTACATCCCAACTTCTCAATGCGAAGACGAGGCGATGGGATGCTTCGTTGATGGACCAAATGGGTTTGCCGGAATTAACGGCTCCTCTTGTTGAACCGGGGACAGTGGTTGGACCCTTATTGCCGGAAATCGTTGCCGAAACCGGAGTTATGCCCGTTGATGTGATCGCACCGGCTTGTCACGATACGGCCAGTGCCGTCGCTGCTGTACCCGGTGCGTCGGACAATTGGGCCTACCTGAGTTCGGGGACGTGGTCACTCATCGGTGTGGAAACGACGGAGCCGATTATCACGGATGCATCTCTCAGAAACAATTTCACCAATGAAGGCGGCGTGGATCAAAAGATACGTTTTCTCAAGAATGTGATGGGAATGTGGCTTATCGAAGCGTGCAGGCGTGTCTGGCAGCGTGAAAATCTACCCGTTGAATATGGTCATCTCCTTCAATTAGCCTCTGAATCCAAACCGTTCACGGCGATCATTGATCCCGATGATATGACTTTTCTTCGTCCTCAGGATATGGTTAAAGCCATATTGGATTTTTGTCGGAGAACAGACCAGCCTGTTCCCATGAATCAGGGTGCTTTTGTTCGCGTCATTTTGGAGAGTCTGGCTTTAAAATATCGATTCATTATCGAAAAGATCAATGACATGCGAGGGGTGTCTATAGATACGCTCCATATTGTAGGTGGGGGATCGCAAAATGAGATGCTGAATCAATTCACGGCCAATGCCACCGGGATTCCGGTCGTTGCCGGACCCATTGAGGCAACAGCCCTGGGCAATGTGATTGTGCAGGCCGTGGCCAAAAACGTACTGGGATCGATTCAGGAGGGCCGGGAGCTCGTATCGCGTTCCTTTCAGCTTAAAAGGTATGAACCTGAGGATCGGACCCGATGGGAGGAAGCGTTTGGTAAGTCCTGTCATCTGTATGATAGTGAATAGGCTGAATAGATATTTTATTAATAAATAGCGTGGAGCGTGAAGCGTAGAGCGTAGAGCGTAGAGCGTAGAGCGTAGAGCGTGAAGCGTGAAGCGTAGTGCGTGGAGCGTAAAGCGTGGAGCGTAAAGCGTGGAGCGTAAAGCGTAGTGAGTAGTGCGTAAAGCGTAGAGCGTGGAGCGTACTGATTATCGCTCTACGCTTCACGCTCTACGTGGTACAAACGGGATAAAGATTTCGTTATATAATATCGTTACTTAAATTTCATGGCATACAGTAAAAGGTCATGAATGGGAGGTGAGATTATGAGTCATGAATGCGATCGCAGAGATTTTATGAAGAAGAGTGTTGTGACGGGGGTCGGGGCTGTGTTGGGAAGTATGGTTGTTTCGGGATGTCAGCAGCAAGGATTAAAGAATCCTCCACCTCAGCCTGTCATTGCACCCCCCATGGACAAAGTACGTATCGGATATGTCGGTGTGGGAGGTATGGGTACGGCACACGTGCGTAATTTATTAAAGATTGATGGTGCAGAGATTCGCGCAGTCTGTGACATCGTCGAAAGTAAAGTGGCCAGAGCACAAAAGATGGTGGAAGAAGCGGGCTTCCAAAAACCCGAGGGATATTCACGGGGGGAGGTCGATTTCAAAAGACTGTGTCAGCGAGGTGATCTCGATCTTGTCTATAATGCGACGCCATGGAAGTGGCACGTGCCCATCTCTCTGGAGGCAATGAATACCGGTAAGCATGCCGCCACAGAAGTGCCGGCAGCCGTCACCCTGGATGATTGCTGGCAATTGGTGGAAACTGCCGAAAAGACCGGAAAATACTGTATGTTGATGGAAAACTGCAATTACGATCGAGTCGAGATGATCATTCTCAATATGGTGAAGAAGGGATTGCTGGGAGAGCTCTTACACGCCGAATGCGGGTATTTGCATGATTTGCGGGGATTGAAATGGAGTGATCAGGGAGAGGGAATTTGGCGTCCGGCGCATTCCATCGAACGGAACGGAGATCTTTATCCCACTCATGGTCTGGGTCCTGTGGCCCAGTGCCTGGATATCAATCGGGGAAATCGATTCGACTATCTCGTGTCCATGAGTACCAAAACGAGGGGACTGAATCTTTTCGCAGAGAAAGCATTCGGACCGGACAGTCCACAGGCCCGGCAAAAGTTTGCTCTGGGTGATGTGGTGACTACCCTCATCCGTACTGCAAAGGGAGAGA
>CAZYTI010000138.1:0-8396 GCA_964650065.1 uncultured bacterium | reverse complement strand
GGCACTGAAGCTCAATCCTGCTGCTCCAAATTTAAAAGAAAAAATAAATGATCTGAAACGCCGCTATAGGAAATAGCCCGATCTATTCATAAATATCCCGATTTTCCCGATTCCCTATCCATAGTGAATCGGGAAAATCGGGATAACCTGAAAAATCAATTCAAAGCCTATCCAGTTATTTAATTATCTGCCCATCAGCATTCACCTTTACGATAAGCCAACGGCCCGCATATGTCTTCGAGTCTACTTTGGGTAACAGGGCGGTCTTTCTTCCCTGTTTGGTCATGGTCGTGACTTCCACATCGACCGTTTTTTCATTCGATAAACCAAAATGTACAGGCATGGCATTCTGAGAATTGTATCCGGAACCCGTATCTAAAATATTGGCCGCTAAAAGCCTTCCTGAACGGGATGCATAGAGCCGGACCTCTGCGCCGGCGCGGGTGTAATGTCCTTGGGCATCCAAAACCATCACCTGCAGAGAACGCTGCGCACGTCCATCGGACAACTGGTTCTTTAGAAGATAATGCATACCATCCGGACCAGCACCCGTGAGAGCAAGATCCAGATCGCCATCCTTATCAAAATCGAACCAGTGGGCGCCGTGATCGGCGTGCTGGTCTCTCAACAGGTCAGGTGTGATATCCGTGAAACGGCCCTGGTCGTTTTGAAAGAGATAATCCTGATAACTCTTGCCCCTGGTAATGGTTCCATTGACGTAGAGATCGAGAAAACCGTTGTTGTCCCAATCCCCCCAAATTCCGGTGTCATAACACGCATCAATGGCCAGACCCAGCTCTGGCCCCACATTTCGATACTTTCCCCCCTTCCCCAATTGGTAGAGTGCATTGGGTCCGTAATTGGCGAAGAATATCTCAAAATTCCCATCGTTGTTATAGTCGCAGAGGGTAGGCCGGACACTGCCGTATGTTACCAGACCAAGGGGGCGTCCGCCTGTATCCAGTCCGAATTTAGGAGCAACGTCGACAAACCGATCCCCATCATTTTGAAACAACCCATTGGCGTCTCCGTCCATGTTGGTCACATAACAGTCGAGATCGCCATCCTTATCGAAATCAAACCAGACCGCACCCACCGTCCTGCGCGGATCATCGATGCCTAACTGTTCTGCCACATCGGTGAATTTCCCCCCATCGTTACGGTAGAGGACATTGGGACGATCCCGGAGACCGATGAACAAATCGACATCCCCATCATGATCATAATCGATCCAGGATGCCTGTCGAAAACTTCCGGTCAATTTCACACCCGTCGACTTGGAAACATCGGTGAAGTGTTTTCCATCTCCATCATTACGATAGAGCCGGTTCCAGCTCTTCGATCGGGATACGAATCCCACAAACAGGTCCATATGACCGTCATTATTAAAATCACCCCAACTGCTGGTTCTTGTCACATCCGAATCCGCAATACCCACCCGAGCCGCCACATCGGTGAACGATCCTTTGTCATTTCGATACAACCGATTCGGTTTATCTCGAAATCCGACGAATATATCGAGATCACCGTCGTTATCAAAATCGGCCACGGCGTTGGTCAACGTCCCGCCATCCTTGAAGAGATCGGCCTGGTGTAGTTCGAATTTTGGGTTCCAGTCTGCAAAAGGTTTTCGGGGGATCTTCTCCTCGCGCATGGCGGCATGGTAGGCAAAACTGGCCATGATAACCGCGTTGATTTTCAAATCTTCCGGGACAAGGTGATCGTATGTATCCATATTGAAGTGCCATGTCCGTGACCGGTAATCGATACGATCCTGGAGAAACTGGAATCCCGGCAGTCCGGCCCGATCGAATGCCAGGTGATCCGTCCCTCTGTTGCTATATTGGGAGAGTGTCTTCATCTTGAGATCGTTGAAGGGTTTCATCCAGGACTCGAAGATGGGTGCAACCAGCTTGTTTTCTTGAAGGTGGACACCTCGAAATTGACCGGTCCCATTATCCATATTGAAGTAAACGGAAAATCGGTCATATTCGGATTTTTTTCCATCTCTTGGATTCCCGAAATGGGTTTTTACATATCCTCTGGAACCCTTCAGGCCGCCCTCCTCACTGCTCCACAAACCAATGCGAATTGTGCGTCGCGGCTCGGCACCGATGGTCTTAAGAATCCGCAATGCTTCCAGCGCAACGGCACATCCCGAGGCATTATCGGATGCACCGGTCCCGGCTTGCCAGGAATCCAGATGACCACCGATCATGACGACCTCGTCGGCGAAGTCGGTACCCGCAATCTCACCAACAACATTACGTCCTTCAAGCTCATCGCCCAATTTAATCCGGATATCAATTTCCATTTTGACAGATAAGTTTTTTTCCAGCAGTCTGTAAATCCGGTTGTAATGTTCCGCCGCAATGGCCAACATGGGAAGGGATTTCTCCACGCCCTCGAGCGATCGGTCATTCCGCCGGGTTGGGCGCCCGGTAGCGTTTACGGTACCGTCTCCACCACGACCGGCCTGAAGGACGATGGCCACACCTTCGGATTTAAAGAAATTCTCCATCTCATCACGGGTCAAGTCCTCCGGGGCAGGTGATCTTTTCATCCACGCTTCTTGCTGCCGTTTTTGTATATTGATATCCTTTCCCTCCGTTTCATAAACGGCCAGAGACGCCTCATCGTGTCGAACTGCATCGGGTGCAAATCGAGGTTCGAATTCTCTCTCCGGAGTCGTCAGGATAATTTTATCCTTGAGTTTACCCCGGAATTTTTCCAGATCTTCCTTCTTCCGGATATCGACAATCATGGGCTCACCAACAACCTTTCCATCCGTTCCCGGTGTCAACGCCAGAGGATACCCGATAATCATCTGATAATCGGGCTCGAGCATGTGAATGGAGATGTATTCGATATCCCAGCTCACAAAAGACTCCCCCCAGGGCTCTAAGGCCGTATTCACGAGACCGATTCCATCCATCGTGGTCACGAGCCATTTTTGGGCGTCCCGCATATTGGGCGATGCCGTGAATCGTGGTCCGAATACATCGCTCAAATACCAGACATAATCCATAACACGGGAACGCTCGAATCCCTCCTCCCGGATTCTGGACACAACATCCCAGTACACTTTTTCCTGGGCAGAAGCGAAATTAAAGATGATCAGTGTCGACAATAAACCCAGTGAATAAATTTTTGAAAATCTCATGGCATTATCCTTATATAATTTCAATACTATTAAATATTCAGTAAATTTGAAATTGTTGAATTATTTACCAGCATGCAGAGGTCAGAAATATAAAAAGCAGTTGTTAGCTTTTAGCTTTTGGCTTTTAGCTAATGGCTAATTTCTAATAGCTGTTCCTTGCGCCCCTTGCGGTTCGCTTTGCGGTTTACTTTTACTTCATCGCTCTGTACACAACGTATCCACTTGCGTGACCGTTGTCCGGTATCGGACATTGGCCATCTCCGATGCCACCTGAATCGGAATCGGCATCTCTGTATAACGGGCGGTGATCCTTCGAATGAGCCTTGCCCCTGAAGAAATCGTCAGACGAATGGGCACATCGAGGGTCTCGGACGGCTCAGAAGACCATGAGAATGAAGCCCGTTCTTTATCATGATAGTATTTCCAGTCGGATGTGACATCATCGATCTCCAAGGTATCCACCCGAATCGACAATGTCACCTGATACCAGGGACGCACACTGTTCAAGTGCCAGAGAATATCAAGGGTATCCTTTTCTCCTTCAATCCTTGTTTCACTTCCGGTGATATCCATCCAATCGGCCGTAAAAGAATGAGCCAAAACTTCCATGGAAGAACTACCATCATATTGCTGATTTAATGAGTCTGAGGTAACTGTGACATCTTTAAAAAAATCACTGCCAACCATTTCGAGCTTACTTTCTTCCTTATTCATATCGTATTCAGCTTCAACGAGAATCGCCGGTCGCCATACGTCATTGTACGATGGAAGTGTGGACAGAAAAACACCATACCCAATGACGACGACTAAAATGACAATGCCCATGACCGGCTTTCTGAAAGCCTTGCTAAAGGCTTTAACAGGACCCACACTAACCAGAGCATATGAAGCCAGATAAATGAACGGCATATACCAGAGTACCAAAAGCACCGTCAATACCGCTCCGTATAGAAAAAACTCGAAAAATGTGTTTAGATTTAAACCTATTGTTGAGCCTAACCGACTCAACCCGGTAAACGCCTCACTGAACATGAGGCGGAACATGGGCAGTGGTGCAAGGAAAGATAAAATCAATTTGATCCACGGGGTAGAAATGAGAATTGCCAGGCTGAACAGGACGATAGCCAAAGCAGGATAGAGGGCCAAACGCATGCTGGCCAGGGACAGAGGAATCATCATGAAGAACAGAATGACCAATCCCCGTTTTGTATAGACGTATCGATCCGGGCTGAATCTCCATTTTCGGGTCAATTGGAGGACAACCCACATACCGGCCAATGCCCAAATCGCAGCGTACCAAAGATGACTATTCATGTGAACGATGGCCGGAAACCTCTGACCCTTCACGAGCTGCATGACACCGTCGCCCAATCGTGCAAAAATGGCGATGAGGATGAACATCGAGAACAGTTTCCATCCGGAAAAACGAATCCGTTGTTCCTTTTCAATCCGTAAACGATTTTTGCGACTGTAAAGGAATGCCCAAATGCAGAGCAGGAATGCAAGGATGTTAAAGGCGACGATGGACCAGGACGGGAAAAAGACGGGAGATCCGAATATCTTCCACATCATATATGGACTTTTCTCTGTCGAAGGCATTCCTTCTTCCTGATATAAGGTGAGAAGTCCATCTACCAACCGACCGGATTGAGCCAGCATCGATTTACTGATAAGGTTGATATTATCCTGAGGTGTATGGATGGGGGAACGATTTATACCTACCGTAAAGTCGATGGCCGGTATCTTCTTGTTGAGGAAGGGCATGTGATCGGACCCAACACCGCCCATGGCATTGTTAATGCTCATAAAATGGGTCGGGTATTGAAGCCGGTTGATGCCGAGTCGACGGTCTAATTCAAATGCATCCCGAACCAGCCAGATGGGCGCCTGGCCCGAATCGGTCTCGAAAATCGTCCAGATATTGTCATCACCACCGGTCATGTCTGTAGAGATCATTAAGCATACATCATCGATGGCCGGATAAGAATCCACAAAATATTCAGACCCCAACAGTCCACTTTCCTCACCGCCAAAAGCCGCGAACACCATGGTATAGAGCCGGTCCCGCTGACTCCAGATGCGTGCCAGTTCCATGGCACATGCCGTACCCGAAGCATTGTCATTGGCACCGGGAATGTCCCAGGCGTCCGAATCGATATGCCCCCCCACCAAGATGGTCGAGTCCGTCTTTCCACGAAAAATACCCACGGCATTACCACTGCGTGTGTTCACCAAACTACGCTCTTCATCCACCCGATTGAACGTCATGACATAGGCCGTATCCGCACCGAATCGGTGGAACTGCCCGGCTGCCCATTTCAGGGCCCTGCGTTCGTTCAAAGATCCCATGGGGCGTGGCCCGATGGTGACGCTCAAATGGTGAATGGTCGAATACACGCTGTCGGCATTAAAACGAGGTACTTGGGAAAAGACAACCACCGGGAATAAGACAAATAGAAAAAATAAAATTCTTCGAAAGGTCATGGTTACTCCTTATGTGAGGATTTCAAGGAAAAAGGATAAAGGATAAAGATAAAATATAAAAACTCGATTGCCGATCATAGATTACCTTTTCATTTTTTCCTTTTAACTTTTCCCTTTTACCTTTTCCCTATTCCCTTTTTATTTTTAACTTTTTCCTTTTTCCTTTTTCCTATTCCCTTTTTATTCTTAACTTTTTCCTTTTACCTTTTTCCTTTTTCCTTTCTTATTTCACACTCCCCACCTCCGTCTCCCATGTGGCCCAATCGCCCCCGAATGGTTTCAGACCCAGGTCCGTGGGACTCGTTGGTGCAGGTACCAGAGCCTCGTAGACCTGCATGGCATGAGCCTGGGATCGGGTGAAAGCCGTGGCCGCATCGGCCATGTATTCCAGGGCCTCATGCCCATTGGCCATAATGGCCTTGTTCAACGCGTTGCAGCCCCGGTAGTATTCTGTATTGGCCAGGGAATAGAGATCGTTCAAAGCGGCATATCCGGTATCTGTAAAATTAAGACCCATGAGTTCTGCATAGGCGGTGGCAATATCATTAGCAGCTGCCTTTTTGGCCGCTTGTACGACGGCCCTGGGGTCGGCCGCCAGGGTCAACCGAAAGAACGTATGCGTGCCATCGATATAGGGATAGGCGGAGCGCATGACTTCGCCATTGGAGGCCATTGAAGAATGGATCACCCGGCCTGCTGGCCCGGTGCATATATGGACGACTCCCTCATCCCCAACGTGGGGAACGAGCACAGACACCCATGAATTGGATGGACGACATATCTTGGCATCCCATCCGCCCTCAGGGGGGTTGGGTGGCGGATCACCCGGAAAACGGAGAATCATTTTCATGAATTCCACATCCACCTGGCCGTGATAGTTATGGAGCATGTCCCAGAGCACCAGATTTCGGGGGGCGGCATAAGCGCCGTATCCACCGTGCTGTTTGATGAATTCACCTTCTTTGGTGACTTTCATTTTCTTGTGCAGATAGTTATTTGTGGAGTATAAAAAGTCATTCTCTCCAAAATCACCGGATTTTCGAACGGCCTGGACGGCTGCACTCTTTTCCACGACCTGTGCATTTCCATGAACATCCACGAAATGGAAATTCTCCGGAATGTTGATCTGCCAGGGCAGAAGCATCTCTCTGGCTTCATTGGCATTGTTGGCAAAACGAACAATGTAGGGCAGAGAACATCCCCATGACAGACCATAGTTGTTATCGATATCCCGCGGAGAGCCTCCCCCTCCGCTGTTGCCCAGGAAAAAACCTTTGTTGTTCATCAAAAAGTGATCCCCTATTTCACCGGCCTGGGCACCACAGATAGTGTTGTTCCCCTCATCAGGAAAGGCGATGATGATCACGCCGTACAATGCTTCGCCTGAATCCAGGGTATCCATTCCGATCAACCGACCATCCTTGGTCGCACTTCCCCAGGCAGAACCCACAGAACACCCCTTCTTGGGCGGTAAGTCATCTTTTTCCGCACCGGCCGGGTATTTGGACGTTTCGGGTTTTGGAAGTGTGCAATTCATCAAAACCACATCGACGTAGGAGATGGGATGCCCCGCAGCCGTAGCACCATCTGCCATTCCCCGCATAAACGCAATCCACTGGGGTGTGTACTTTTCGATATAGTGTTGGTTTGCCTTCAATGCGTGGATCACTTCTTCACGACTGAACCTCTGCAGAGCAACGGCCCAGGCACCATCCCGGGTCTTTTCAATGAGATGGCCGGCCTGCTGACCGTACTGGTATCCCATTTCATAATCCGAACCCTGGATAATCACAACCGGGAGAATATCCGGAGGCAGGACTTCTTCCTCGATCACCCTGCCAGACACAATACAGGGAATCGAAATGAATAAAAACAAAATTAAAAAATAGAGTAAAGATGTTTTGGATCCCTTCTTCATTTTTCAGCCTCCTTTGTTTTAGCTATGCCATCTCAATTTTTTAAACACTGTAAATGAATAACCATTTTAGAGGGGATTGTATTGTAAAAAAAGTCTTCAAATAACAATCAGGATTGACACTTAAACGTAAGTAATTATCGAAGTAATATCAAGCAAAATGTAAATTTGACAGATTGATTATTATAATCAAAAGTCGCTCCGAAAGGCAACTTCTTTTATCTGATATATTAATCATTGAATTTCAGTTAAAAATTATACTCGTAAGTCTGCAAATTTAAATATACAAAACCCAAAATCAATTATATTCCTATTCCCTCTTCGGAGTGATCATCTTATATAATTTATTTGCCAACTCATCAAAAAATTGATAAAGCAATGCCATATTTAAGTCTTCTTTCAACGGAGGCATGAGTTCTTCTTGTTCTCTAAAAAATCGTATTCCTTCTTCAATTTGATACGCTGCAGTTGGAGGATCATCAAAAAGTTTCTCTTTTTCTCTGGCCAGGTCAAGGATTTCATTAATTTTCAATTCAGTAATTCGGTAAAATAAAAAATAGAAATCAATAAAATCCTTGGGTTCAAATCGACTGACTAGAGTACATAGCTTATTCGATGCAATATTTAAAACCGTATCGATTTTTAACATCGAATCCGTATCCCAACTATATACTTCTCTATCGCCTTGAATTGATAATGGGTCATGAACAAAATCTACTTTTACATCATTAACCAGCATCGAAAGAAAATGGGTACTTGAACGTATAATTGTATGATTATTTGGCCACTTCGTTCGAATCCAAAGTACAACTTCTGATATATTTATATTGCCAA
>CAZYTI010000137.1:8177-8421 GCA_964650065.1 uncultured bacterium | reverse complement strand
ATTGGGAAAAATCATCTACATGTTTAGAGGATCCAATCTACTGTGGATTGCACGGGATTTTCTTTTCTGATTCACAAAAAGGATGGGCATGTGGCAGGGCGGGATTAATTATTAATACAACCGATGGTGGTGAAACATGGGTTGAACAGCGGTTAGTTACGCTTTCTAGATTTCGAGATATATTTTTTATCGATTCTCAAACGGGTTGGGTCGTAGGGACTCAATCTACCATCTTTCGAACAAC
>CAZYTI010000137.1:5033-8167 GCA_964650065.1 uncultured bacterium | reverse complement strand
AATGGTGGAATAGACTGGATAGAACAAGCCCAAGGAGAGGTACTCTCACCTGAATACCTTTCTGTATATTTCAAAGATGCTCTAATAGGTTGGATCTTTGGAGATGACGGAATTATTCTCAAGACTTCAAATGGAGGTCGAAAATGGGCATTACAATCTGTTGATACATCTCACGACCTTTGGAATGCTGATTTCGCCCCTGATCAAACCGGTTGGGCAGTGGGTAAATATGGCGTAATTCTCAAAACAATGGATGAAGGGAAAACATGGGAGGTTCAATCCAATGAATTTACCTACCATTGACTTCGATCTATATTTTTTTCTGATACCGAATATGGATGGATTGTTAGTGCTCTAGGTACTATCCTAAATACAACAAACGGTGGTATAACATGGTCTTCCCAAAATAGTGGAACATCCGATTATTTAAATTCTGTGGTATTTATAGATTCAAGTGTTGGTTATATAGTAGGTGGCGACTGGGGGGACACGAGGACAATCCTCAAAACGACAAATAGTGGATCAAATTGGAATATTCAGATACGAGAAGATTCTGGTATACTAAATTCTGTACATTTTGAAAATAGAAATATTGGTTGGGCTACTGGATCCCAAGGTACGATTCTCCATACCACAGATGGAGGAAAAAATTGGGTGAGGCAGAACAGCGGAACTACTAATAAATTAATGGATATTCATTTCGTAAATAGACAAACTGGATGGGCTGTTGGAACTCGGGGCACCATTCTTACTACCCTCAATGGAGGAGAAACATGGATTACACAAGCAAGTGGCACTAATAGTGGTCTGGAATCTGTTTACTTTACTGATGAGGAGAATGGTTGGGCAGTAGGAGGTATTATGCTCAGAACTTTTGATGGTGGAAGGACATGGATTACCCATCAAGATGTACCTTATCCTTGTTTTTTCGACATACATTTTGTAAATTCTCAAAATGGTTGGGTCGTCGGACGGGGAGGTGCAGTATATCAGACGACTGATGGTGGTATGGTTTGGACAGGGCAAAAGATCGGAGTATCCACTTGGTTTGAATCCGTTTTTTTCATCGATGAACAGACTGGATGGATAGTAGGTCCTTCCGGAAAGGTCCTTAAAACTTCATCGGGTGGTTCAGTCAACGTGCAGGATGAATTCTATTTAAAATCAAGTAATCCCCCCAGGTTATTCTTACACCAGAATTATCCTAATCCATTTAATTCATCCACTACAATACGTTATGAGGTTCCTACATCAGATTTTGTTTCCTTAAAAGTGTATGATATGTTAGGAAGAAAAATTCAGACCCTAAGTAAAAAATATTTAATTATGTAACATTATACGGAAACAATACGCATTTTTATCTCAAATGCTTACAGTCAAGGTATTTATTATGAGCGTCCCTTTATATACAAAGATGGTGTATTATTATCAGATGCTGTAACGGTCAAATTTAAAGAAAAAGTTTTAGATCCACCCACAGGCCAGCGCATCGCTGAAATCAATGATATTCCCACCAATTATAAAACATTAACCAAATATTTAAGGGATTTAAAAAAGCAGTATGGAGAAATTAAATTTTATAAAACTATACCCTCAGCGAAATGGGGAGACGTGTGGAATAGGAATAGAATCACTGGCGAGTTGGTCAGAATGAATGATATGTCTCAGTTGTTTTCGATTAAGTTCTCTAAATTCGTGCCGATTGATTCGATAATTGACAATCTTAAGAAAAGGGATATTGTTCAATATGCACATCGTCCAATGGTGGTTTGGGCTTTTACCGATCCTCCAGATGATGAATATTATGATTCCACTAATCAATGGAATCTTTATACAATTGATGCTGAGGGTGCGTGGGATTTTACTACAGGCAGTTCAAGCGTTGAAGTAGGTATAGTTGATCCGGGCTATTTTAATCCAAGCCATCCGGATTTAAGTGGCAAATTTAATGAAACTGGAAATTACGATACAACGGGGACAGAACCATATCATGGTAATCAGGTTTCAGGTATTATTGGAGCTGCGACAGATAACGATCTGGGGATTGCTAGTTTAGGTTGGAATGTGAAAATGAAACCATTTGCTTTCGATGATTACGATTGGCCTGATAATCCCGCGACGAAGCTCAGTCATGCTCGAACGGATGGTGCTGATGTTATTAATTGTAGCTGGGGTTCAAAGACTCATTATCCGGAAATATTAGAAGAAATTGAAAATTGCTTTCAAGATAGTATTGTTGTAGTAGCAGCAACAGGGAACAAAGATGAAAAAGATGTTCCTTTTTATCCTTATCCAGCCAATTATCGGGACTATGTAATCGGTGTGGCAGCAACTGATTCAGATGACGAGCATCCTGATGGTTATAATTATGTTGGGGACACTATGGATCAATTCATTGATGTAGCAGCACCTGGCTATGATGTGATGACTACATATAGCTTGGATACAAATTACCAAAATGCCAGAGGTACCTCTTTTGCTTGTCCCCACGTTTCTGCTCTGGCAGCATTGCTTATTTCATATGACAGTAGTCTTGGCCCCGTGAGCATAAATAATTTAATAAAAGATAATACTGACTATGTTGGAGATGAGGAATACTTTGGAACCGGTCGTATCAATGCTTATGAGACACTAAAAGCATCAAAACCACCCCCATCAGCACCGACAAGTCTCACAATTACAAATGCAGGACAAGTCGGATTTAATCCTAATCTGAGCTGGAATTCGAGTACTGGAGCTACATCATATAAAGTGTACCGAACTGGTAGTCCAGTAAACTGGGAGGTAATAGCTACACGCACTACTACTTCCTACACTGATACTGATGTATTTATTTCTTCAGAAGAAAATGCAGATGATTTATTCTATTATCGAGTAAACGCATTAAATCTTCATGGTGAGTCGGAAAATTCAAATATTGTTTCAACTTGGGGGGAGACCTTTCAAAAACCAATATTTGATCAGTTTGACACATCTACAGATATTCCAAAGGAATTTGCCCTTAGACAGAATTATCCAAATCCTCTAAATCCCACGACATCGATCGAGTTCGATTTACCGGAAGAAACCTATGTGTGCCTCTCTATCTTCGATATTCGTGGTCGAGAAATACGGACATTAGTCGATGAATCTCG
>CAZYTI010000137.1:0-5023 GCA_964650065.1 uncultured bacterium | reverse complement strand
GATATTGGCCCTGGTTTTCATAAAGTTACATGGGATGGGAAAGATAATTATGGATTGTATGCTTCTTCCGGAGTATACTTCTACATTTTACAAGCGGGCGATAAGAAATTTACGAAGAAGCTCACGTTTCTCAAATGATAGTACGATAAGCTTGGTAACAAGGGAAAGGGCCAGCTTTCGGGCTGGCCTTTTTTTTGCTCGGTGCACTCGGCAAAGCGTAATCACTTGGAGGTGGAAGTCACAAATGTGTGCTGGAGATAAATCTTATCCGAACACCTTTTTCTTAAATATTAAAAGATGAATGTTGGATTAGTACACTAAACCACCCCATGCCCATGCGTCTCTTAGTGGAGAAAAGCGTAAACTCAAAGAAATCAGGTTCCGAGTTTCAAGATATACCCTCATTGATGCCAGTAATATTCCAGGATTTTTGAGTCAGAAGAGGCTGGAAAAGAGATTAAAACAAAAAGAACTGGCTCAACTTATTTTATCCTAATATATTACAGATTTGGTATATTTTAGTATGTCTTGGTATATCTTAAGGCACATTTAAGGCACACCCATTAGAATATGCTGATTAAAAGTTTAAAATTCTACTTGCTTTTCATATTCAAATGGATTATTTTTAATTAATAATTCTTAATTTATACTTTCTAATAATAGCTACACACTTAAAGTGAGTTTACTATCTCAAGGGGAGAGGTGAGCGAGTCTTTAGTGAGGCTAGTTTGTTAGAAATTGGTGAAATAGTTTAGCCGAATTCAGAAGTAGTAGTGCAACTTGGGGATCGGCTTTTTTATTTCTCTACATATTGGTACCCGTGGGGTGGATAAATCCCATCCGAATACTTTACTTGTTAGAATTCCTGAATGACCTCACAAAACAAACACTTGAGTGAGGGCTGTTTTATAATTCAAAATTCCCATTCTGGTAAAGAAAGAGGAATTCTTGTCAAGAATACGATGATATACAATGATGCAGGAGGATGCGGTGTTAGAAACGAGAAGACCAAAGCTGGACATACTGTCCCAATCGTTTATTGAACAGATTGTTTCAGAAGCATTTGATGTTCTGGGAAAAACGGGCGTGCTCGTAGAGAACGATGAAGCATTGCGGCTTCTGGCAGACGCAGGAGGTGAATGTAAAGGGCAAACGGTGTCGTTCAAGGAAAACCTTGTTGAAGAGGCCCTGAAAACCATGCCTCATTCAATCAAAATATATGACCGCAGCGGCGATCTGGCGATGAATCTGGAAGGTGATGCGATTCACTTTGATCCGGGCTCCGGGGCTTTGACGATTTTGGATCCGGTTACATTGGAAGAAAGGGATCCGGTAACCAAGGATCTCATCCGTTTTGCGACATTGACCGATGCCCTCCCCAACATTGAAGCACAGAGTACAGAGATGATTTCCACCGATGTCCCTAAAGCCATGCAGGACAGGTATCGGTTATACATCGGACTGCAGTTCAGCAAGAAACCGGTGGTGACCGGTACTTTTACTTTGGAGAGTTTTGAGATCATGAAAGATATGCTGGTGGCAGTCCGGGGGTCTGAAGGAGCGCTTAGAGAGAAGCCTCTGGCAATTTTTGATTGTTGCCCCTCACCGCCCTTGAAATGGAGCAACTTGACCTGTCAGAATCTCATCGATGCATCCAGGGCGGGGATTCCCGCTGAACTGGTGTCTATGCCCCTGACCGGAGCCACGTCTCCGGTAACGCTGGCCGGCGCATTGGTGCAGTTGACTGCCGAAAACCTGAGTGGTATTGTCATTCACCAATTGGCCCAACCAGGATCGCCCATCATTTTTGGGGGTTCTCCCGCAGCCTTTGATATGCGGAAAGGAACGACACCCATGGGAGCCGTGGAGACGATGATGATCAATGCTGCTTCTGTTCAGATCGGGAAACATCTGGGGCTTCCCACTCATGCCTATATGGGACTTTCCGACGCAAAAATCGTCGACGGACAGGCTGGGTTGGAGACAGGAATGGGAGCGTTCACTGCAGCTCTAGCGGGTGCGAACGTCATCTCCGGTCCGGGTATGCTGGATTTCGAGAGCTGTCAGAGTCTGGAAAAACTCGTTCTGGATAACGAGATCTGCGGCATGGCTCTCCGAATGGTCAGGGGTATCGAAGCCCGGGGAGATCGATTGGGTGGCGATCTGTACGGGGATATTTACGATGGTGAACATTTTTTGGCTTCGAAAGAGACGCTTCGGTGGTTTCGTGAAGAAATGCTTCAGGCCGGTTCGGTGATTGACCGCGATACATATGATGTCTGGAAGCGTCATGGGAAAAAGAGCGCCTGGGATAGGGCGTGCGGGGAAGTCGAGAGAATCATGAGTTCCTACACAGTGGAACCGCTGCCGGACGATTCGCTCAAGGCACTGATGGGCATCATGAAGGACGATGCCCAGCGAATGGGCATCGATCTGCCCTCTTTGGATTGAAGGTATGGTTATGAAACGTTTTTTTAAGAATGACGGTGATTGCATATCCTGATAGACGATTCAACTGATTTCCCCGTGGGGGAATAAATTTACCCTTAACTTGGGAGGTGGAGCTATTGGTATTTTTGCCTGTGGGGGTGCTGCCATAGCATGGCAGGCTGCACTCGGTGGCTTGGCAATAGCACATGAATATGCAGAAGGAGGGTTGGCAATCGCTAATTATGCAAATGATCAAATGGCTAAAAGTTATTTTGAAAACAGCCGGTTCTTTTCATTGGCCAGGTTCATTTCGGAGCATTCACGATGGTTTTTATTACTGGTAGCTATTCCCTTTGTTCAAGCTTTAATTCGTAGAATAAAAAACCGAAGAGAAAAATTAAACACCTAACAATGCTGAACGCGGATTGAACCGAGGTTCATTAAATCTATCGAGATTATATTGTACATATTTTTATTGCATTTTGCAACAGAATCATTTATACTTCACTACTTATCTTACCGAGAATATAGAAATTCGACATCCGCGACTTCGAAGCCAATGGTCTGAATTGGACGGAACCTCTTATGGCGAGAGGTGAACAGACACATGAGGATAATTGGAAGGTAACAGGTTTGCGTTAATATATCCGGTTTGATGAAATGGTTGATATTCCTTGATCCGGCTTTTTTATTTTTGAGGAGAAGTATTTTATGATTGGGAAGATTGTTTCGCATTACAAAATTCTTGAGGAAATCGGTTCAGGAGGTATGGGAATAGTATATAAAGCCGAAGATACTGATTTAAAACGTTTAGTAGCACTAAAATTTCTACCGCCAGAACTTACTAGAGATAAAGAAGCCAAAGAAAGACTTATCCGTGAAGCTCAATCAGCGTCAGCCCTTGATCATCCTAATATTTGTACAATACACGAAATTGGCAAAACTGATGATGGTCAAGTATTCATTTCCATGGGCTACTATGAAGGTGATACATTAAAAGATAAAATCTCACATGGCCCATTAGATGTGCAACAAGTTATCGACATATCGCATCAAATTGCTAAAGGTCTTATGAAGGCACATGAGAAAGGATTTATTCATAGGGATATTAAACCTGCAAATATTTTCATAACAAACGATGGAATTGTAAAAATTCTAGATTTTGGCCTGGCCAAATTATCAGGACAGACTCAATTAACCAAAGAAGGCAGCACCCTTGGTACTGTCGCTTATATGTCGCCTGAACAGGCGAGAGGTGAAACAATAGACGCCAGATCAGATATATGGTCGTTAGGTGTAGTATTCTATGAAATGCTCTCGGGCCAACCTCCCTTTAAAGGAGAATATGAGCAGGCTGTGATTTATTCGATTCTAAACGAAGAACCCGACGATTTATCTGAGTTGAAAATTGACTTTCCAAATAATCTCTCTATAATAATAACTAAATTGTTGTCAAAGGAGAAACAGAATAGATATTCTGCTATTACAGATTTCTTTAATGATTTAAAAAGATTCCGAGCCGGAGAAGATGCAGCAATAATTAAGTTTGGGAGTATACACTTTTTTAGGATGAGGAAATGGTTGTTAAGAAAATCAATCTTCACAAAATCTGTATTGTTAAGCTGTTTCATCATAGTATTGGCCACAATTTTAATTTTTATTGGTAAGGGAACAATTTTTTATCCTGATGGAGCAATATCTGTTGCAGTGCTTCTTCTGAATAAACTTGGTCAGGAAGGAGATGAATGGTACTCTTACGGTATTACACAGGATATTATAATTGATCTTTCAAAAGCAGGGATAATTAGGATTCCCTCGATGAATGATATTCTTCCATTCAAAGATTCTAAAAAATCTCTTTCTGAAATAGCTGAAATATTGCAGGTGCGATTTATTCTCACGGGCAGTTTAGGTATTGAAAAGCTTGATTTCAAATTGGCTATGCAGCTTATTGAGGCAAAGAGCGGAGATAATGTATGGGCAGATAGGTGGGTTGCACCACTTTCTGAACTTTCCTCAACAACAGGGAAAGTAATCGAAGAGATTATTACCGAGTTAGGACTAAATACACCAGCTGAAATGATACAGCATATAAAAGGCAGGGCAACGACTAATGTAGATGCCTTTGATTTCTATTTGAGGGGAAAATATCGATTTGATTTTATGAAGTCAGAAGAAGATATCGCCATTGCGAGAGGTTTTTTCGAGAAAGCAATTGAAATGGATTCATCATTTGTCTCCGCAATGCTCTATTTAGGTGATATATATTTTCATACAGGAGACAATGACCGCGCATTGTTCTATTACAATAATTCCTTGTTAATAGCAGAACGCCAGGAAGCGCTGATTGATCAGGCGCTTGCTATGCTCAGTCTTGGAATAGTATATCGGATTCGAGGTGAATATGAAGATGCTTTGCAGATGTTTAATAATTCACTCAGCATTTCCCAAGGTTTGGGCGATATAAGCAGCGAAGCAATAAATCTTAGAAATATAGGTGTGATATATGATGAACAGGGAGTTTATGATATTGCGTTGGATTATTTCTTAAGAGCTCTTTCCATTTCTAGATTGATTAAGAGTCATAGAATGG
>CAZYTI010000136.1:0-8436 GCA_964650065.1 uncultured bacterium | reverse complement strand
TATGACAGCGATCCGGCAAAGGGGACGGCTCGCAGGATCGGGGCCTTCCTCATGAAATCCTCATTCCAGGCCCAGATTATCACCAGTGCCATGTTCATGACCGCAATGGTTGCCAATCCCCTAAGTGTGCAATTGGCCGCGGATCAAGGCGTACACATTTCGTGGCTGGATTGGGCGAAGGCCGCGATCGTACCCGGATTGCTGAGCTTACTCATCGTTCCCTGGATCATCTTCAGACTCTATCCCCCGGATATTAAAAAAACACCGGAAGCCGCTCGGAAGGGGAGACAAAAATTGGCCGAGATGGGACCCATGAAGCGTTCTGAATGGATCATGTTGGGGACTTTCCTGCTGCTCATCGTTTTGTGGATCCTGGGAGATCAAATGGGTCTGCACGGTACTACGGCCGCTTTAACGGGTCTGGGTATTCTCCTGCTCACCGGTGTACTTACCTGGGATGATATTCTGAATGAAAAGGGAGCCTGGAATACCCTGGTCTGGTTCGCGGCCCTGGTGATGATGGCCACTTACCTGAATACGCTGGGTCTGGTGCCCTGGTTCAGTGAATGGATGAGGGGATTTGTAGAAGGATTTTCCTGGGTGCTTGCATTTATCATCCTGATACTGGTCTATTTTTACAGTCATTATTTTTTAGCCAGTAACACGGCCCATGTGAGCTCCATGTATGCACCCTTTTTGGCTGTTGCCATAGCTGTCGGTGCGCCGGGTGTCCTGGCAGCTCTGGTCCTGGGATTTTTCAGCAATTTATTCAGCAGCATGACCCATTATGGTACCGGACCCGCGCCTGTTTTTTTCGGTGCAGGCTATGTGGAAACCGCAACCTGGTGGAAATTGGGTTTTATCATCAGTGTGATTAATATTGTCATATGGGTAGGTGTGGGAGGGGTGTGGTGGAAAATATTAGGCCTCTGGTAAAGAGCGTCTAATTTTTACTTGTTCTTTTTTCTAATTTTTGCGATCTTTAATGTCTGTTCTGGTTCAGGGTTCCGAAGTTCCCGGTTCAAGGTTTGAGTCATGAAAATGAAGCAGCTGGAAAAAAAACCCTGAACTTTAAACTCTGAACCTAGTAACGGGAAATGTTTCGACCTTTCATTGTTTAAAGTTGGAGTAATGGATGATCATTGAATCGCGTGCCTATGCCCGGGCGGGATTGTTGGGGAATCCGTCGGACGGGTATTTTGGCAAGACCATTTCTATCAGCGTACGGAATTTTGGAGCCCATATCTCGTTGTATCAATCACCGGAACTTCATATCGAACCCCAGGAACAGGATGTCAATATTTTCAGGAATATCTATCATCTGGTCGATTCGGTTTCCATGATGGGATATTACGGCGGTGCCCGGTTGGTTAAGGCGGCCATCAAGAAGTTCTGTGAATACTGTGACGAGAACAGGTTTAAGTTGGGCAATAAAAATTTCACGATTCGTTATTACTCTTCCATTCCAAGACAGGTGGGCCTCGCCGGTTCCAGTGCCATCATTACGGCCACCATGCGAGCCCTGATGAAATTCTATGATGTGAAAATCCCTATGGAAATTCTGCCCAACATCGTGTTAGCTGCAGAGATGGAGGAGTTGGGTATCAACGCCGGTCTGCAGGATCGGGTCATCCAGGTGTATGAAGGGTGCGTGTACATGAATTTTCATAAGGCGCATTTGGAGGCAAAAGGGACCGGGATTTATGAACGAATCGATCCCTCTCTCTTACCCAAATTATACATCGCCTACAAAACCGACCTGGGCAAGGTTTCAGGCAAGGTGCTGAACGATATTCGTACCCGTTGGGAGAAGGGTGATGTGTTCGTAATCGATACCTTGAACCAGATCGCGGAAAAAGCCGAGCAGGGGGAAAAAGCTCTTCTTAATAAAAATATCAAAAAGTTAGATAAGTTAATCGATCAAAATTTTGATCTTCGAAATAAAATTATGAACATCAGTGAAAGCAACCTGGAGATGATTAGAGCGGCACGAAACTGTGGTGCGTCGGCCAAATTTTCCGGTTCCGGAGGTTCTATCATCGGTACCTACAAGGACGATGATATGTTGAACCGGCTGATCGTGGAATTGAAAAAGATCAAAGCGAGAGTGATTAAACCATATATCATATAATCATGATAATGTCCAAAGCTTTATGGAAAAGGAGAGAAAAACATAAAACCACAGAGGCCATAGAGGGGATAGAAAATTACAACTGTATAATTTAAATAATATTAATCATATCTCTGTGAACTCTGTGGTTCATTTTTAAAAGAGGAGATTTTTATGGTCAAGAAGGCAGTTATCCCGGCTGCAGGCCTGGGTACGCGGTTCCTGCCGGCGACCAAGGCACAACCTAAAGAGATGCTGCCCATTATCGATACTCCGGTCATTCAGTATGTGGTCCAGGAGGCGATCGATTCGGGAATCGATGATATTCTCATCATATCGGGAAAAGGGAAACGGGCCATCGAGGATCACTTCGATAGGAATCTTGAGTTGGAAACGCAGCTGGAAAATAAAGAAGATGATATTCTGTACAACGAAATCCGACGGATTTCAGATATGGCCAATATCCACTTCGTCCGGCAGAAAGAGCTGAACGGTTTGGGTGATGCCATATACTATGCCCGGCTGCACACCGGAGATGAACCTTTTGCCGTTTTGTTGGGGGACACGATGATCGAATCAGTGATCCCGGTCACACAGCAGCTCATCGATATCTATGAACAGTATCGCAGTACGATCATCGGTGTTGAAGTGGTTCCCAAGGACAAGGTGGACCGCTATGGTATCGTTGACGGCAAAAAGATCAGTGACAGCATTCGGGAAGTCTCAGATCTCATCGAGAAACCATCCATTGAGACGAGTCCGACCAATCTGGCCATCGCGGGACGTTATATTTTAACCAAAGAGATATTTAATGCCCTGGAACAGACCACCCGTGGGAAGAACGACGAGATCCAACTGACCGATGCCATGCGGATACTCGTGAAGAGGGAAAGTATTTTCTCATATAAAATTGAGGGTAAACGGTGGGATATCGGCAACAAGCTGGATTACCTCAAGACCACCGTGGCTTTCGGGTTGAGGCGAAAAGAGTTTTCCGATCCATTTTTGCAATTTTTGAAAGAGATGGTGAGGTCGTATTCGAGGAAAAAAAATTAGATAATTTAATAAATACCTTGTAAAACTTAAATCTACTTTGTATATTTACCTTGTAAAACTAAATTTGAACTATAGAAAAGCAAGGTTATCGTGGATCGTTTCATCATAGAGGAACTCTACTCCTGGAAAATTCAGGAACGTCGAAAGCCATTGATTCTTCGAGGTGCACGTCAGGTAGGCAAAACCTGGTCTGTAGAGAACTTTGGCAAGCAACATTTTGAAGGTACAGTCCATGTTGTTGATTTGGAGCAACACCCCGAATGGCATCGAATTTTTGAATCCAATCTTGTGGCCTCAAGAATTCTTGCGGAATTGGAAATTCTCCTCAATAGTCGCATAATACCCGGCAAAGACCTATTGTTTCTTGATGAAATTCAGAGCTGCCCCAGAGCGATCATGGCGCTTCGTTATTTTTATGAAGAGTGTCCCGAACTTCATGTGATTGCAGCTGGATCGCTTTTAGAATTCGCAATGAAGGATATACCATTTCCTGTAGGGCGAGTTCAATTTCTCAATATGTTTCCCATGAGTTTTATTGAATTCCTTCAAGCTTTGGGAAAAACGATGGCTGCAGAACTAATTCAAGAACCTCCAAAGAAGCTGTCGGATAATACGCATGCCATGCTCATTGAAGACCTTCGCCGATATATGTTTATTGGGGGGATGCCTGAATGCGTGAAAGAGTACAGTCGTAACCAAAGTATGAGAAATGCTTTTCAGGTTCAAGCCGAACTCGTCAATGCATATCGTCAGGATTTTGCGAAATATTCGCCCTTTACTGATAAACAATGCTTAAATAATGTACTATTTTCAGTGGCAAGAAATGTGGGCCAGCAGATTAAATATACCCATCTGGCTGACGGATTTACAATCCCAACTATTAAAAAAGCGATTGACCTCCTCTGTTTAGCACAAGTTGTAAGAAAAGTGCCCTCAACGAGTCCGGTTGGATTGCCGCTTGGCGCATCTTCATCAGAAAGAAAATTTAAATCAATTATGGTTGATATCGGACTTATGCAGTATCTGTGCGGTATGCCGGTGGACATAGAATTCGCTAAATCGGATTTGCTCACAATTTATCAAGGTGCCATGGCAGAACAATTTGTAGGTCAGGAATTTATCGCAGCAGGACAGAATGACCTGTTCTACTGGGCCAGGGGGGCAAAAAGCAGTAGTGCCGAGGTTGATTTTTTGATCGTTGTGGATGGCAAGATACATCCGGTTGAGGTAAAGAGCAGTGTTTCCGGAAGACTAAAGAGTTTACACATGCTGCTGAATACCTATCCGGATTGTTCCAGTGGGTATGTGTTTTCATGTGCTCCATATTCAGAATTGCCCGAGCAACGATTGATTTTTATACCGTTATACTATGTTTATCGAAGCGCATCGGGAATGAATTAAAAGTCTTAATTATTAATGAAACTATCCATTCTTCAGATTAAAAGAAAATTATGACAATTTAACACTTGCTGTTAGATTATCTAATAACAAGTGTTAAATTGTCCCATGCAATTTCAAATCATATGAATACAAATGATATCAATCGACGTCAATTTCTAAAACTTTCCGGTGTGACCGCATTCTCTGTTCTAACCTCTCAAGTTTTTCTGTCCTGTTCAAAAAGGTCCGGCCGCCCCAATATCATATGGATTACCAGTGAGGACAATGGTCCCTTCCTGGGTTGTTATGGGGATGACTTTGCCACGACGCCGAACCTGGATCGGTTGGCCTCGGAAGGCATTCTCTATGAGAACGCTTTTGCCAATGCCGCGGTTTGTGCACCGGCACGTTCGACGATCATTTCCGGGATGTATAATTCCAGCATGGGCACCCATCATATGCGCAGTCAGAATGCGATACCGGAATTTATTCGATTCCTGCCTGAGTATTTGATGGAGGCGGGATACTACTGCAGCAACAATCGCAAGGAAGATTACAACATGCCCAAGCCGGACAAGGCATGGCATGAGTCCAGCGGTAAGGCCCATTACGAGAACCGTCAGCCCGGTCAGCCGTTTTTCAGTATATTTAATATTACGGTCTCCCATGAAAGCAGCATCCACACATGGTCCGATGATCTGAAGCACGATCCTGCCCGGGTGATTCTGCCCCCGTACCATCCGGATACACCTGAAATGCGCCATGACTGGGCCCAGTACTACGATAAGGTTCAAGATATGGATGAACGGATCGGGACTTTACTCAAGGAATTGGATGCGTCGGGTCTGGCAGAGGACACCATCGTTTTCTACTATTCGGATCACGGGGGTGTGGTTGCGCGGAGCAAACGATTTCTCTATGATTCCGGAACACATGTCCCCATGATCATCCGGTTTCCTGCCAAGTACCGGCATCTGGCCCCGGCCAAACCGGGATCCGGATTGGATCGGTTGGTGAGTTTTGTGGATTTGGCACCCACGATACTGAGTCTTGTGGGTATTCAAATTCCCGACTACATGCAAGGGGAAGCCTTCCTTGGGAATCAGAAGAAGAAATCCAGGAAATATATCTATTTCTCCCGGGACCGTATGGATGAACGGTACGATATGATGCGGAGTGTTCGGGATGGGCGATTCAGATATATTCGAAATTACATGCCGCACCGGATTTATGGGCAGTATCTGGAGTATCTATGGAAGGCCCCTTCCATGAGATCATGGGAGAAGGCATTCCATGATGGGAAATGTAATGAAACCCAAAGGATTTTCTGGGGGGTTAAACCGGTGGAAGAACTCTACGATATCCAATCGGATCCCCACGAAGTGAGAAATCTGGCCGGTGATCCGGATTATAAAGAGGTTCTTCAGCGAATGCGAAAAGCGAATAAAAAATGGATTCGGGACATTCGGGATACGGGCTTCATTCCCGAAGGGGAGATGCTAGAGAGGATCCGGCAGCACACTGCTTATGAACTTGTGCAAGATGACCAGTTCTCCATAGAGAGAATCATCGAAACGGCCGAGTTGGCCGGTGAAGGAAATCCTGAGAATCTTCCTGTTCTTTTGGAAAGATTGAAGGATGAGGAAGCTGCCGTTCGTTATTGGGCGGCTACCGGATGTACGATTCTGGGCGAAAGTGCCCAATCTGTCACGGATTCCCTGCTTGATTGTCTCGGTGATCCATCGGCTGATGTACGTATCGCTGTTGCCGAGGCTCTTTGTAGCATCGGGGAAATGGATCAGGGTCTGCCCGTGATTATCCAAGAGACGAAGAACTCGAATTCGAAGGTGGCCCTGCATGCCCTCAATGTTTTGGATGCCCAGGGAGAGGGGGCGCGGTCTGCATTGACTAAACTCGAACTGTTAATTAGGGAGAGCAGAGATAATTATATTATTCGGGCTTCGAGACATATTTTCCACATGTTAGGGAATGGATAAGTATAATAAAACGATATCCTAATTCCATTTCATCAGTTTTCATTCCAGTCACCCCAGAATGATCATCCGTATTGTCAAAAATAAACCACAGAGCACACAGAGAAATTATTAATATTATTTATGTTACTCAATGAATACATTTTTTCTTGATTATGGAAAGATTTATACGTATATTGTTGAACCGGTTCAGTAAATGCTCTATCATGCGATACGTAATAATATATAACATAATAACTTAGTAGATTTATTAATTAATTAAACCGGTATAGATAATGAGTGTGACTATTTCTGACATCGCCCGATTGGCCAGTGTTTCCAAGGCCACGGTTTCTGCCGTGCTTAATGACCGGCCCGGAATTTCTTTGGAAACCCGCGAGCGGATTTTGGAAATCGTGAAAAGTCTCAATAATCGGCCGAGTCAGGTGGCACGCTCTCTCTCTAGAAAGTCGACCAGGAGCATCGGTCTGATCATCAAAGAGATCGATAATCCCTTTTATGCCAAAATGATGAAAGGTGTGTTCGAGACCTGTTCCCAATTGGGATATACGGTCCTGTTAGGCAGTTCGGAATTATCACCGGTCAAAGAATTAGAGGTCATCGAAACGCTGACGGTTCAGAGAGTCGATGGTCTCCTCATTTCGCCGCTTCAGGGGGATGATGTAGATTTTACCTATCTGTCGGAACTGAATCGGGATAACTATCCCTTGGTAATGTTGGGGGCCGTGAAGAATTACCCGACCAATGTGGTTGAGATCGACAATGTGGAAGCCGCATCCAAAGCCGTAACATACCTGATCGAAAATGGGCATGAAGATATCGCTTATTTTTCGGGTCCTTATTATTCGGCCCACAGTGAGGATCGGGGTGAAGGTTACAAACAAGCCCTCATTCGTCATCACCTCCCGATACAAGAAGATCGAACCATCCCGGCTGGTTCATACATCGATAACGGTTATCAAAAGGGCTTGGAATACTTTTCAAACCGGACTTGCAGCCCGACGGCTGTTTTATGTTACAACGATCTGGTGGCCATCGGTCTGATCAATGCCCTCTTTGAACTGAATCTTCGGGTTCCAGATGATGTATCGGTCATCGGCTTTGATGATATCGATTTTTGTGAATCATTCCGTGTCCCTTTGACCACCGTTCGTATTCCTGCAGATACGATCGGCGCAACAGCCGCCGAGCTGGTGATCGAGCAGATAGGACGTCGATCCGAGCCCTTGAACAAGAAGGTGATTTTGGAAGGGGAACTGGTGATAAGAGAGTCCTGTGCTATAAGAAGATAACTTTATAATCGGTTTGGTAAAAAAGGGCCAGAGGAATACAAAATAGAATTTCTTTGTGCTCTCTGTGAGCTCTGTGGTTTATTTCTTTTTTAAAACAGGAGGCATAACTTGACTTCAGAACATCCATTGAAACTCGATGAAGATCGATTTCTTGATCCCAATCCGATAGTTCGTAAAATTGCCAGGGAGTTGTACGAGGGTGTGAAGGATCTCCCCATCATCTGTCCTCACGGTCATGTCGATCCCCGGTTGTTTGCGGACAACCAGCCTTTTCCAAATCCCACTGAATTGATCCTCATTCCGGATCATTATGTTTTTCGCATGCTCTATTCCCAGGGTATAACATTGGATACCCTGGGTATCCCCAGGGCGGATGGTTCCAGGGCCCAAACCCATCGGCAAGTCTGGCAAATTTTTGCTGAAAATTTCTATTTATTTGCCGGGACACCCACCGGTGTGTGGTTGAATCATGAGTTCCACGAGGTCTTTGGGATACGGGAAAAACTGGACGGCAAATCGGCCATGCGGATCTATGATCAGATAGAGGAGAAAATAACGTGTCCTGATTACCTGCCCAGAGCCATGTTATTTTCTCCTCAATCTG
>CAZYTI010000135.1:0-8450 GCA_964650065.1 uncultured bacterium | reverse complement strand
CACTGATGGCTCAAATGGAAAAATATCTTCATAACTATAAGATCATTCGTAAGGTTATACCGCCGAAAAAGGATAAACCCAAAAAAGAAAAGCGTCCGCGTTTGGCCGGGCAAACGATTCATTTTCCTGACCGGAACCGTTGGCCGGCATTCTTGATTGAGAAGGTCTTTCTTTCAGGTGTAACGGGCGATTTGGACGGTCCATCGGGTCTGACCCTATCCGGAGAGGCCAGAGGAATTACGTCCCAGCCAGGCGTCTATGGGAAACCGGCGGTGATTCATCTCAGAGGGGAGCGAACCGATCGCCGAACTGCCTCATTTCGTGCAGTGTTGGACCATACAACAGAGACCAAAAGCGACAGTTTTACACTCTCCATAAGTCAGATTCCCATGAACGGGATTTCTCTCGTGGAAAATGATCATGCACGATTGAGAATAAACAGGGCGATTGTTGATTTCAAAGGGACCTCCTGGATCGGAGAAGATGCGGCGGAGGTGGCATTGGATGTCACGATTCGACAGGTTGAGTATGATTTCTCCCAATACCCCGATGGCGAACTATTCTATGATGTCATCAAGGATGTCCTGAGCCAAATTGGTTTCATCACGATCCACAGTGAGCTGGCACATGAAGGCGATATGCTGGACTTCCAACTGCGTTCCAATGTGGATAACAGGATCTCACAAGAGCTTCAGCGCATGGTGAGTCGAACCCTCTCGGAGACACAGAATCGAATCAGGACCAGTTTATATCGCATCCGGGATGAAAAACGGATCGAATTGGAAAGTTATCTAAGCGATAGAATCGGGATCATCCAGGGACCGATCGATGATTATAAATCGCAGGTCGATGAGATTCAAATGGGAATGGACGAGAAAATCGATGTCATTGAAAAAGAAATTGAGAAAAAGAAGAGGGAGGAAGGCGATAAGTTGAAAGATCTGCTGAAGAATGTCTTAAAGAAAAAGAAGGTGGGACTTGACTTGTGAACTTTCTTTGAGCGAGAACGTATAATTTATAACTGGACAGTAATGGAATAATTAGTATGATAATAGGGTCTTCCAAATTAAGACATCGTTTCATCGTCATGAAATCGTTGAATGAGGGGGAATACGGTAAGGAAAAGGCAATTTACAGAGTTCGTCTTGAAAAGGCCATGATATTTACGTTGATGCTCACGATTCTGTTATTTCTTATTTCACGCCGAATTCCTTACAAACCATCAAAAACAATAGAATTAACCTTATTATCGGTGGTGAGTATGGAATCGATTCCCCAAACAACTCAGGGCAGCCTCCCCAGACCTCCAACACTGCCTCAGGTGCCCATTCCCACAGAGGACGAGTTCATCCCTGAGGACGAGACCATCGAAATTACCCGGTTCGATCTGTATGAAGATATCCCTCTGTTTGATGGTGTCGGTGGAGGGGGCGGGGCTTCCGCTTATCAAGGTGTCGGCAGACCTCGTCCCATTCGGGAGGTGATCCCTGAATATCCAAATTCTGAACGGAGAGAAGGTTTTGAAGGTGTTATCGTTTTAGAGATTCTGGTGAATGCAGAGGGCTATGTCGATAGTGTTAAAGTGTTGGATAATACAACGAGGAGTAAACGTCTCGAGCAGTCAGCCATGGAAGCTGCTCTAAAGAGCCAATACGTGCCCGCGAAGCGGGATGGCCGGAATGTTCCTATCTGGATTCAGCGTCCGTATCGTTTCGAAAGAAAGTAGTGTTTATATAATATTATATTTTTTAATATTTTATGTGTCAATAGATTCCAGTCATGAGTCACCCACGAGGAACCATTTGATTTTCCAGTGGGTATTTTTTTATTGATAAATTTAAAAATTTTCGATATAATAAAGATTAAGTATTTTAAATGATTCATTTGTTGGTAATCGGATGGACGGCTCAAGGTACAACAAGGACGTAGAATGCAAAGAGATGTGGAAACGGTGAATATCCTGGTTATCGAAAATGATCAAGCCATCCTCGAGTGGATGCACCAATTTTTTGCATCCGATCCGGATCGATATAAAGCAAAGATTGTGAATAGCCTGAAAGCTTCCCGGGAGGCGGTTCGAGAATTAAAACCGGATCTGATTATTGCGTCTTATCTACTGCCCGATGGATGGGGAATAGAATTTCTTTCCATCAAAGAAGAAAAGAAACGGATCCCCATGATTCTGATGGTCAATCCGGAAGATGAGCAAATGGGCCTGAACGCGATTAAATCCGGTGCTATGGATTATATACTAAAAACCGAAGAGAGTATTTTGGACATGCCTCGTGTGGTCGAACGGGCCATGCGGGTGTGGCGTATTGTTGATGAATATCGAAAGAATGAGCAAGAAATCCGGTCTGCTCTGAATGAGAAAGAGACGATTTTGAAGGAGATCCATCATCGGGTTAAAAACAACTTTCAAGTGGTTTGCAGCGTCCTGAGCCTTCAATCGCAGTACATACAAGACGAGCAGGTTCTGGATATGTTCATGGAGACCCAGGACCGAGTTCGGGCTATGGCACTCATTCATGAAAAACTATACAAGGCCGATGATGTCGGCCACCTGGATTTCAAAATATATATGGAAAATTTAGTGCACGGCCTGTTCTGGTCTTATGGGACTGATCCCAAGAGAATAAGACTGGAAGTTGATGTAGAAGATATTTCGCTGGGAATTAATTGGACAGTACCCTGCGGTTTGATAATCAACGAACTGGTATCCAACTCACTAAAATATGCCTTTCCAAGTTCATGGAAAGGTGTGGGTACCATTAAAATCTCCCTTTTTAAGAATAATGATGAAGAAGTTGAATTGATCGTTGAAGATAATGGTATCGGTATACCGAAAAATTTGGATCTTCGTCAGATTGACTCCTTTGGTTTGGAATTGGTCACTATTCTCGCAGAAGATCAACTGAATGGGAAGGTGATTCTCAAAAGAAACAACGGGACTCAATTTCGGATATTGTTTCCCAAAACGAATCGGACGATGATTGATGTCTAAAGCGGAAATTAAAGCCATTACAGAGATCCCCATTGCGTTGGATTTTGATTCTCTTTTAGCAGACGTACACCTGGTACCTTCGAGCGAAGATGCTAAAATTTTCGAAAGTATCTTCAACCAGGCCTGTGAAATCGCTAAGCCCAAAGCAATCTATAGAGTTGCCTATATTGAGTCAAAGCATGATGCTTCGATTACGATAGATGGTGTGGAATTCACGAGCAGGACATTACGGGTAAATCTGGAAAAGATAGAGCGTGTGTTTGTATATGTGGCAACATGCGGGAAAGAGATAGATCGAATGTCCTTATCCGATGGAGATCTTCTCCAGGATTTCTGGCTGGACAGGATCAAGGCAGCGCTTCTTGATTGCAGTTTGAGTTATTTAAGAGCATATCTTGATCACAAATACCATCCGGGGAAAATGGCCAGTATCAGTCCCGGTTCCGGTGATGCGAATATCTGGCCCATTCAGCAACAAAAAGAATTGTTTTCACTATTGGGGAAAATTGAGGAATTGATCGGGGTAAGGCTGACCGAGTCTTTCCTCATGATACCCACCAAGTCGCTTTCGGGATTTTTTTACCCAACTGAAATTGATTTTCAAAGTTGTATGCTGTGTCATCGGGAACGATGCCCGGGCCGAAGGGCACCCTTTAAAAAGAAGTTATGGGATTCCATTCATCAGGATAGTCCGGTTTAAACAAAAAGTGTCGATCATGACATCATTGATGGTGCGCCTGGGGCGCGTTTTGGTAAGAAGCTGCGTCATTTAATCGAGTCCGGAGATGGCCTCTGAACCGATAGAAGGTAATACCAGTTTGTCGAGCGATATAATCGCCTTGATAGTTAACGTACATTTTTGTATTTTAATATCTCAAACCTATCGAAAAGTCCAGAATCAATCCATTTTTTTGAAAAACAATTATCATGGAGGATGATTTCATGAAAAAGAAAACACTCGTTGTCTTTGTATGCTCTTTCATGTTCGTGGGGCTCTTATCATACCCCGCAGTTTTGGCCCAGGATTGTGGCTGCCCCACATTAGATGCTGGGGCGCATGAAGAGATGGCTCTGGAAGCCTGTACCGTTGTCATCATCGGGAAGAAGGCATCAGCAGACGGATCTGTTATCGTGACTCAGACGGCCGATTGCGGCATGTGTGACTGGAGCTGGCGTTACGTGGCTCCGGCCGACCATGAACCCGGCTCCAAAAGGAAGATTTACTGGTTCAGTCAGTTTGAAACTTCGCCACCGAGTAAGGGTTACCACTGGGACGATTACGAACACAAATTGAATGGATTGGAGATCGATGAGGTCCCCCACACCTATGGATACCTTCACGGTATGTTCGGATACCTCAACGAAAATCAGGTCGCGTTTGGTGAATCGACCATCGGGTGCCGGCGTCAGCTTCGGAATTCCACGCCATCGGCTAAATTCGACATCACCATGCTCACCATGATCGCCATGGAGCGGGCAAAGACGGCACGGGATGCCATTCAGATCATGGGGGATTTGGCGACACAGCATGGTTACGGTCATACCGATGGGGGAGAGATGTTGGCCGTGTCCGATCCGAAAGAGGTTTGGATTTTTGAGATCATGCCCGTGGGTCCGCTTTGGATGCCCGAGAGTGGAAAGCCGGGTGCCATTTGGTGTGCTCAGAGAGTGCCCGACGACCACGTAAGTACTTGCCCCAATGAATCCCGTATCGGCGAAATCGATCTGAATGACAAGGATCATTTCATGGCTTCCGAGAACGTCATTACCCAGGCCATCGAAATGGGTTTGTACGATCCTGATCAAGGGGAACCCTTCAGCTGGAAGAAGGCCTATTCACCCACACAAGGCAGTGCGGCCAGTACCCGGGGCAGCAGGGCCAGACTGTGGCGTTTCATGGATCTGGTAGCACCATCCCAAGGGTATAGTGCCGAAACACCCAATACGGATTTTCCGTTTTCGGTCAAACCCGACAAGAAGATTTCTGTAACGGATGTGTTTGCCATTCTGAGGGATAACTATGAAGATACGGAATTCTTCACGGCCCGGGGCATTCGGGGTGGTCCTTTTCAGAATCCCAACTACACTTTTCGCAGAGTGACCGTGGACGAGAAACGATACAGCAATTCGCGCAGTATTGGCATGAATCGGTCGGAATTCACGACTGTGATTCAAACGAGGGATTGGCTGCCCAATCCCATCGGCGGTATCCTCTGGCTCAGTTTGGGTTCACTGAATACCAACTGTTTTATACCGTTCTACACGGGGGTGAATCGAATCCCCAAATCGTTCCAATTCGGCGATCATTGGGAATTTGACCGGCGTGTGGCTCGCTGGGCTTTCGATTACACCGATTTTCATACGCAGGTGGTCTACTCTTATGCCATCCGGGACGTCCGGGAAGCTCAGAAGAAATGGGAGGTTTCCGCCGTTGATCGCACCCGGGATATTGATGCAAAGGCCCAGGAACTCTACAAGACGTCGCCGGAGAAAGCGAAGGAATATCTTACGGAGTATAGCTGTAACAATGCCAATTCGGTGGTCAATGCGTGGTGGAAATTGGGTGACGACCTTCTCGTCAAGTACAATCATTTCGGTATGTACAATGTCGAAAACCGACGAATGGGGCGTTTGCAGTATCCCGAGGAATGGATTCGGGCTTTGATCAAAAACGGTGATATTGAGCCTCAGCCTGAAAGACGGTAGAATTCCAATAGAATGCGGATTGAACCGATTTGACGGATTCAAACGGAATAAAAAGTCATCATCATGTTAAAGATGAATATCCTGTTAAAAATATTTCTGGAGGAATCATTTCCAATGTGTTGATATAAATCGGAGACAACTGCTTTAAGACAAATTAGGGATGGTTGATATTCATTTTAAGAGAAATAAAATCAGTATACAACGAATTGATTTACTAATAGAAAATGAGGTGAATTTAGAGGTGATAGAAGTTGATGTGGTAGGGACCTTTAAAGGTTCAGATGCATATTTTATTAAGAGCGATGGGTAAAGGATTTGGGTGTCTACCTAAAATCGAAGTTGAAAAGTTAAAAATATCATATCACACGATAGGATATTTGAGAGGGCACAGAGGGGATAGAGAATTAAGGTCTCGTAATTTAAATAATATTAATAATTTCTCTGTGGGCTCTGTGGTTAATTTTTGACACTACGAGTACATGAGTTAGGAGATTGTAAATGAAGATAATGATTGTCAATCCCAACAGCAGTGAGAAAATGACTGAAGCTATCCGGAAGGCTGCTGAAAGTTATGCCGAATCTGCATTTGAGATCGTATGCAGATCGATACCTGGAGCTCCGGAGTTTATAGAAACATATGAGGATCAGATCTTGGCAGCCCCTGGAATGATACAACTAATTCGAGAAAATGAAAAGGACTTCGATGCGTTCGTTGTGGCCTGTCACTGTGATCCGAATTTGGATGTGGTGAAAGAGATTACTAAAAAGCCGGTCGTGGGTATCGGTGAAGCCTCGATGAAGTTGGCCTCCATGCTGGGACACCGGTTTTCAGTGGTTTCTACGGCCAGACATTCTATCCCCAACAAAGAAGCGTTAGTGCGAAAATACCATTTACAGGATATGCTTGCCTCTGTGAAAGCTCCAGCAGACGATATGGTCGGCTGTGGAGATGAGGAGAAAACAATGCAGGCTGCCAGGGCCGCTGTGGAAGAAGATATGGCGGAGGTCATTGTTTTGGGATGCGCAGGTATGGCCGGTTTGGATAAACGGATTCAGGAAGCACTGGGTGTGCCCGTTTTGGATGGGGTTATCTGTGCTCTGATTATTGCAGAAGGATTGGTGAGATATGGTGTTTCAACCAGTAAGATAAGGAGGTATAATCCGGAGTATTGACTTGGGGAAATACTTAGTGGTAAATGTCTTTTCGATGACCGATTTTAACAATATATACAACTAAAATCTCTTCTTCAATTGAATATAATATTCTATAGTTTCCTTGCCTTATCCTATAACGGTCCTGTCCTGATAATTTCACACAACCTATCGGCCGAGGATCATCGGATAAGTTTTTAATCCTTTTAAGTATCCTTTTTAGATCTTTTTTTGGCATTAAAAACAGTTCTTTAGCGGCGGACTTCTTGATTTCTATTTTATATTTTCCCATTGGCTTTCAGATCCTTTAGAACTTCTTCAAATGAGATTGTGGGTTCATTTGCACGTTCTTCGAAAGCACGGATATCTTCTTCGTCTTCTGTGAATTCATGCTTAACGGCCTGATTAATAAGTTCTGAAATGGATCTGTTGGTCACAGCAGCTTTGATTTTTAAAGCTCTGTGAACTTCAGGATCGAAATACACAGTTGCTCTTTTATTCAATTCTGACATATCAATTTTCCTATTCATTTTATTATTAGAGAGAATATAGCGCTATAACGTTAAAATGTCAAGACGTTTTCATGTTCCAATTTTAATTCGATTGTTCCATGCGACCCAGGTATGGATATGAGTCGAAGGCATCACCCCTCCCGAGTAGGCGAGGATCTTCGGATTTGCTGAGTTCCTCCATCAATTGGCTTTTCAGATCCTTCAGAATTGATTTGTACGAGGGATCGGAAGCGACATTGTTGAGTTGATGGGGATCTTTTTTAAGATCATACAGCTCATCGGGTGGACGTTTGCCGCATGAGAGCTGATAATATTTCTTTAAGTCGGGATCGTTCTTGTGATGGACGATATATCTCTTGGTCGGGCTGTCGTCAATGTCGGAAAGAGCGGGTCCCCGCATACTTCCGTCGGGATCACCGGCCGGCCAGCGTTCAGGAGCGAAGTTGTGGATGTAGAGATAGTCCCGGGTGCGAATAGCACGCATGGGTGTACCGCCCATATGGTCTATTTGGGCAGGCGTGTGACGTTCCTTTCCGGTCAGGACGTGATTGCGGCGGCGTTCTATCTGTCCGGACCTGCCGGATTTGAAAATTGTCATCAGGCTGTATCCGGTCATTACTTTCAAGGGTTTGATTCCGGCGGCTTCCAGAAAGGTCGGTGCCAGGTCGGTAAAACTTACGAAATCATCAATGACACGCCCTTTACCGATCCTGTTTTTCCATTGTATCGCCATGGGGACGTGTGCGCCCAGATCGTAGAGATTGGATTTGCCACGGGGAAAAGGCCAGCCGTGGTCACCGGTCATGACGATAATTGTGTTATCCAATTCACCGGTTTCTTTTAAGAGCACAAGGGCTTCGCCGACTTCCCGATCGAATCGCTGGACTTCCCAGTAGTAGTCACACATATCTGTACGGATTTCCTCCGAATCAGGAAAACATGGGGGCACTTGAACATCTTCGAGTCTCATACCGCTCTTTATTCCAGACTGCCAATTATACCCCCGGTGTGGATCTGATGAGCCAAACCAAAAACAGAAGGGTCTGTCTTTGGGCCGCTGTGCCAGAAAGTCTCCA
>CAZYTI010000134.1:0-8472 GCA_964650065.1 uncultured bacterium | reverse complement strand
CTTTGTATGTCAAACGTGTGCCCACTCCGGAAGAGATTCTGGATAAAGTTGACCTTGGGCTGCATTGGATGGTTGGGGAGCAGAATCCGGATGGTTCCTGGAACGGGAAAGATTATCCTTTATTAAGTAATGAACCGGTTGCCTATACAGGATTTGTTCTTACAAAATTATGTGATTATGCCTATGAACAGGGATATTCTTCACCTTTTGATCCTCAATATGAGTACTCTCCAAACGTCATTGCCGGATATGATTATCTGTTCAGCCAGGCAAAAACCCGAGGCGAAGCGCAACCCGGCATCTTTATGCATATCTATTTAGAATATTCGCATCATGAGACCTACAACGCATCCGTGGCATTGATGGCCATTGCCGCCACTTTAACGCCTGACAAGATTATTAATCATTCCAATCCATTGGTCAACGGCTTAACCTTCCTGGAACTTGCAGAACAGATGGTCCTCTATTTTGAACACGGCCAGCAACAGGGTTCGTTTAATTCATACGGGGGGTGGAACTATGATGCAGGTGCTGCTGACAGGGCCGATAATTCAAACACAGGTTTTGCTGTATTGGGCCTGAGATATGCCGAAGCTTTCGGATGTGAAATTCCTCCCATCATCAAGGAAAGGCTCAGCGTCTGGATTGATTTTATTCAAAATGACAATAACGGAGGCTCTGGTTATGACCATCCGGAATCCATGGTGAACATGTTAAAAACTGGTAATCTTTTATTTGAAATGGCATTTGTAGGGGATCCCATAACAGAGCCAAGAGTACAAAACGCTTTGAATTATATTCAATATACCTGGGATCATCCTGAAGACGATCTTAACTGGGCAGCAAGAGATATTCATTGTCTTTATCTGCTCATGAAAGGTTTTGAGAGTTACTCTATCGATTTTATTCATGTGAGCGGTGAAGAAATAAACTGGTTTGATGAATTTGCGACCCAGTTGTATTATATCCATCCCCAGGTTCAGGAACCAGATGGAAATTACTGGGTTCATGGTTGGTTTGGAGACCGGTTATTGAACACATGCTGGGCATTGTATGTTCTGGAAAAAGTGGCTCCGCCTCCGCCAGGTGAATTTGTTGATTTTGATATTCATCCCACCTCCTGGCCGAATCCCATAAATGCCAACACAGGGGGAGTCGTTCCTGCAGCCATACTTGGCACGGTATCATTCGATGTTACGACTATCGATCCTTCAACATTACTCTTGGAAGGAGTTGCACCAATTAGATGGGCGGTAGAAGATGTCGCGAGACCGGCAGGTGGAGACGGGGAATGCAACGATACAGAAGAAGGACCCGATGGTTTTGATGATCTCACATTAAAATTCGACACCCGGGAACTCGTTGCCGCATTGGGATCAGTCTATGATGGTGATGCCCTGACCCTTACGATTATCGGAAAATGTTTTGATGGTCAAGATTTGAAAGGCGACGATTGTGTGATCATCAAAGGAAATAAACTGGAGAAGGAATCTGCGACACCGGCCGATACGGATATTCCCACAGATTTTGAACTGTTGCAGAATCATCCTAATCCTTTTAATCCGACGACACAGATCGAGTATGCACTACCCGAAGCGCGGCATGTGACTCTGAAGATCTTCAACATGTCGGGGCAGCAGATTCGTGAGCTGGTCTCCGGCCAGCAATCGGTGGGTATTCACACCATCGAATGGGACGCCACCGATGAAATGGGAATTCGCGTGCCCAGCGGCTTGTATATTTACGTTTTGAAGGCAGGAAACGTGTTTATTCAGAAGAAGATGATGCTGATGAAGTAAGCGGACAATCAAATTTATATTACCGGGTCTGGAGTCATGCTTCAGACCCGGTAATTTATTTTTATATGGGCAGAGATGTCCTTGATTCATTTAATACGCTTTTTGTCGTTCCTAAAAATAATTTATTCATGATTTTTAAATTGGATGGAACCGCAGAGACCTGCCAGGTCTCTAAGACCTGGCAGGTCTCACAGAAAGTACTGCTCAGATGGTTGATGGATGATGGGGATCTACCCAATTCGATTGATAAAACCCGATTTACAACCTTGATCTAAATTTTCATTTCCGACTTTTCTTTCATGGGCAAAGGAGATTCAAGCGATGCAGAAACGAACACGAAATTCGATTTTCTTGACAGTTGTACTCGTCCTGGGCATGTTTCAATTCGTCCAGGCCCAAAACTTCACCGGCTACGTCTATGAAGGCGATGTGGGTTCGACCACGCCGATTCAGAGTGTGACAGTCACTCTGTATGGATCGGATCAGGAGAGTACACTGGGAACCCAGATATTATCCACCACCACGGACGGCAGCGGATATTTCTCCCTTTCGGCGGCCGGTCCGACCTACGATTACTACAATATTGTGGAGAGCGATCCGTCAGGTTATTACTCGGTGGGTGCCTCCTCCGATGGGGGGACCGTGGTCAACAACAATCAGATAAGGCATGTCGGATTGGGTGGCACCCTGACCGGTAACAAGTTCTGGGACAAGCCGACCGCCCCTGCGCAGCCGTCGATATCGATTGGTGATGAGAGCGGAAATGAAAACAGCGGCAGTATGGGTTTCACCGTCACCTTATCGGCACAGAGCGGCTCCAATGTCACGGTGGACTGGCAGGCCAACGACGGCACGGCCTCAGCCCCGGGAGATTATACATCCGCCTCAGGGACTCTGACCATACCGGCCGGAAGTATGACCGGAACCATCAGTGTCACCATCATCGACGATGTTGTTGAAGAAAACGATGAGACATTTACCGTGGATCTGAGCAATGCGACCAACGCCATGATTTCCGATAGTCAGGGTCAGGGTACCATCGTGGACAACGATGGTGCCGGCGATACCTACGACTGGGGCGATGCACCCGATCCGGCATATCCGACCCTTCAGATTTCCAACGGCGCGCGCCACGCCATCGATCCGGATGTGTTTCTTGGTGCAGGTGTGGATTCCGAAACAGACGGAAATCAATCCACCGATGCCCTTGGAGACGATCAGGACGGTGATGACGATGAGGACGGCGTGGTGTTCAACGATCCGCTGGTTCTGGGCCAGACCGTGCAAGTGACGGTCACGGCATCCATCGAGGGAGCGTATTTGAATGCCTGGGTTGATTTCCGGTTAGACGACGACTGGGACGATCCCGCAGAGCAAATCTTTACGGATGAGCCGTTAAGCGCCGGTGACAACATCCTGACTTTTGCCGTACCTCCCGGCGCACCTCAGGGTGAGACCTTTGCCCGGTTTCGGTACAGCACCGAAACCGCTCTGTCCTGGTCAGGCAGTGCTCCCGACGGTGAGGTGGAGGATTATCAGGTCACCGTGCAAGCGGGGATTGAGGGGGATACCGATGGAGACGGTATCTCCGATGATACGGAAGGCACGGAGGACCGGGACGGTGACGGCATACCCGATCACGAGGATTACGATCCCAACGGATGGATATATAATGAGAGCACAGGGGAGATCGTCACGGGCGGCACAATCACGGTGACACCCTCTACGGGTGTGAATATCATTGATGATGGTTCCTCAGGCTTCTACCGGTTTACGGTCTCACAAAACGGTCATTATACATTGGATTATACGCCTATAGCAGGATATCAATTGAGTCGAATCCATGTCGCCCTTGTCGGCCAGTTGGATCCCAATCCGGCCACGGATCCCGATCCGCTCAAAGTAGGCCAGGGAAGCAAGAACGGAGGCACCAACAAACTCACTGACTGGACTGCGGCCAACAATCCCTATTACTTGGAGTTTCAATTGGAACTGGGCGATCCGACGATAATAAATAATAACCTCCCACTTGCCACATTTCAATACGATTATGGAGATGCGCCGGCATCGTATGGATCTGTTTCCCACAAAGTGGACAATGTAAATTTTATTGGCAAATTGGTTGATAAGGAGTTGAACCCCCTCTATTCGTCGGATGCGAGGGGAGATGACCTGGACAACACCGACGATGAAGATGGTGTGACGTTTAAGACAGATTTCGTAGTGGGGCTGAATGCTGAAATAGAACTTGAGGTACCAATTTCTCTCACTGCTGGGGTATGGATCGATTTCGATCAAGACGGCACATTTGCGAATCCTGGAGAGCGTGTCCTGAACGGTACGATAGCAACTGGTGGAATTCAATGGTCAATACTCATATCCGTACCTTCGACTGCGAAAACGGGTAAGACATTCATGAGAGTTAGATGTTATGAACGTAAAATTGGTACTTTCAATCCAACTCCAACAGGTAATGCGACCACTGGAGAGGTGGAAGATTATTAAATTGAAATCAAACCGGAATTGCTAGATTACGGGGACGCTCCATCGTCGTATGGCAGTGCGTCACATAGAGTGGACAATATCAATTTTATTGGCAAATTGGTTGATAAGGAGTTGAACCCCCTCTATTCGTCGGATGCGAGGGGAGATGACCTGGACAACACCGACGATGAAGATGGTGTGACGTTTAAGACAGATTTCGTAGTGGGGCTGAATGCTGAAATAGAACTTGAGGTACCAATTTCTCTCACTGCTGGGGTATGGATCGATTTCGATCAAGACGGCACATTTGCGAATCCTGGAGAGCGTGTCCTGAACGGTACGATAGCAACTGGTGGAATTCAATGGTCAATACTCATATCCGTACCTTCGACTGCGAAAACGGGTAAGACATTCATGAGAGTTAGATGTTATGAACGTAAAATTGGTACTTTCAATCCAACTCCAACAGGTAATGCGACCACTGGAGAGGTGGAAGATTATGAAATTGAAATCAAACCGGAATCGGTCGATTACGGGGATGCGCTGGCTTCGTATGGCAGTGCTTCACATAAGGCAGACCTGTCCTATTACATGGGATCCATAAGCGACGGTGAAAACGCGCCATTACATTCATCGGACGCCACTGGTGATGATACTGATCATATGGATGATGAAGAAGGCGTTATTTTCAAGACCGATCTGGTTGTGGGCCAGAATGCTCTGGCACAGATCACATTATCGACAACATTTGCGGGTCCGAGTCAGAAGCATGTTGCAGCATGGATCGATTTTGACCGGGACGGTGTTTTTCAGCATCCGGGAGAATGTGTGACCCTGCCCGTGACCGCTGTTTCGGGTCCCAATATAGGGTTGCCAATCTCTGTTCCGGCCGGAGCCGTACTGGGAAAGACATTCGCCCGATTCCGGCTGTATGAATATTCTCCCACCCTAACACCGCTCCCCACCGGCCGTGTAAATGGAGGCGAGGTGGAGGATTATCAGGTTGAGATCAAAGACGATGGCATAAAGATACCCACCGGCGGTGTGATCATCGGTACCAAGTATAATGATGTGGATGGAGATGGTGTTTGGAATTCCGGAGAACCGGTCTTGTCCGGCTGGAACATCTGGCTGGATGCCAATCAGAACGGTGTCGAGGATGCCGGGGACCAGTATCAGGTGACGGACTCCTTCGGGCAGTTCATGTTTACTGGCCTGACCGCAGGCAGTTATCTGGTGGGCGAAAAGATGCAGCCGGGTTGGATCCAGACCTTTCCGGCAGCGCCCGGGACGCATACCGTCTCCGTGACCACCGGTGTTACAGTTCAGGGGATTCTGTTCGGCAACAGGCAAGAGGATTCCGGGGAAGCGGACAATTCGAAATGGTCCCAGACGCCTCTGATTCACGAATTCGTGGAGCTGGATACATCCGTTTTCCGGGGATGGCGGGAACAGTCGGTGTCGTTCATGCCCATGGCGGCCGACGACTGGTATTGTTACGATCCCCGTCCGGTGACGGCCATCCGCTGGTGGGGCGGTTATGCCGATTGGGATACGCTACCGCCACCCCCCGATGCACCGCGGGGATTTCATGTCGGTGTGTGGTCCGATGTGCCCAGGGGAGAGGATGAGGAATGGAGTCATCCCGGAGTGCTGATCCACGAATGGGAGACGGACCGGGAGGCCCTGGGAGAAATCCCGGTACGGGCCGTGTTCCATCCTGAGATTAAGGATCCCCACATCACGGGATACGAATACGTCTTCAATATTCCCCAGGATGCATGGTTTTACCAGGAGGGCGATTCCACCATCTACTGGCTGAGCATCACGGCCCTGTACGATGTCGAACCGGATGTGAACCACTGGGGCTGGCTGACCCGGGAGCATTATTTCCACGACGATGCGGTTCGGATGATGTTCACCGAATGGCCTCAAATCGGGAGCCTGTTTGAGAGAGGCGAGCCCATCGGTCCCCGTCGGGACCTGGCCTTTGAGTTGAGTACGGAAGGTGCATTTACGACCCAGTTGGATTTCGGGGATGCGCCGGATCATTACGGCACGTTGTTGGAACACAACGGTGCCCATCACCGCCTTGTACCGGATGTATATCTGGGAGTTGATGTGGACGCCGAGGGCAATGGCCTGCCCCACCCGGAGGCTCTGGGCGATGACCAGGACGGTACAGGCGACGAGGACGGTGTAGCGTTTACCGAATCGTTATTCGCGGGTCAGGAGAATGAAGTCACGGTCACGGTTTCCACCTTCGGTTTTCTCAGCGCCTGGGTGGATTTCAACGGGGACGGAGGCTGGCACGAGGAGCATGACTTCATCCTGCCCAACATCGGATTGGATGCCGGTGAACACACGCTGCCGTTCCACGTGCCGGGAGAATCCGCACCCGGGCAGACCGTAGCCCGGTTCCGGTTCAGCCGGGAACCGGATGTGTGGTTCAACGGATTCGCCATGGACGGGGAGGTGGAGGATTATCTGGTCACGATTCAGTCGGGTACGGCTGTGGATGCCGTTGAGAAGGATGTACCCTCTGAATTCAAACTCTATCCCAATTATCCCAATCCCTTCAATCCCTCGACGAGCATCTCGTTTGCACTACCCCGGAAGGCCAGGGTCATCCTGGAAATCTATAATGTTCAAGGAGCCAGGGTCAAAACCCTGGTGGAGGATTCCAGAGAGGTCGGTAACCATACCGTTATATGGGATGGAACGGATACGTCTGGGAATCGTGTGGTTTCCGGATTATATCTGTGTCGGATGAAGACGTCCCGGTTTCAGCAGACGATACGAATGTTGTTTTTGAAATGACTGTCACGTTTCACCGCGGAGTTAATTAGAAACCGCAGACCTGCCAGGTCTCAAAGACCTGGCAGGTCTTTGAAATTGAGAACCGCAATGTCCGCATAGGAAAATTTGAAGGCATTGGATATTTTGAAATTATACGTTGCCTCCTTACGGACTTTGCGGATTCTTTGCGTCCATTGAGATTTCCTTCCCGGACAATCGGGAAATGTGTGCCTGCAATGGGTTAATACCGCAACGAATCAGATCATAGAAATGAGGCTCGAAATGAAAAATCGGTTACCAGTACTTGTTTACTTAATTATTGCCCTCTTTCTTTCCGGTTCAAGCCTGGCCCAGACCACATGGTCCAAGGCCATCGGTGGTGATCTGGAAGAGTTAGGGAGATCCATTCAACAGACGACAGATGGTGGATATATCATCGTTGGTAATACCGCTTCTTATGGAGCAGGAATGAACGATATCTGGCTCGTCAAGACCGATGAAAATGGCACTGTGCAGTGGAGCCGGACCTTTGGTGGAGCAAGTGATGATTTTGGAGAATCGGTTTTCCAAACGGTCGACGGTGGGTATATTCTTGCCGGGAGGACGACCTCGTATGGGGCGGGCGATTGGGATGCCTGGATCATCAAGACCGATGTGAATGGTATTGAAGAATGGAATCGGACCATAGGTGACGATGGCAGAAATTACCTTTATGAAATACAAAGGACCTCTGATGGTGGGTATGTACTGATCGGAAATACGGACTCGGACGATGACGAAGCTCAAATATGGCTCGTCAAAACAGATGCCAGCGGAAATCCCCAATGGAGCCAAAATTTCGGAGGCAATGGTGATGATTCGGGTTATTCCGTGGAGCAGACCACGGATGGGGGATACATCCTCAACGGAATCACCCCTTCACTTGGTGCGGGACAGCTGGATGCCTGGCTCATCAAGACCGATGCCGACGGTTCACAACAATGGAATAAGACCTTTGGCGGAAGTGATATCGATCGGGGTGCTTCGGTGCATCAGACGGCCGATGGCGGGTTTATCATCACCGGAAGCACACGCTCTTACGGGGCGGGGAGAGGCGATGCCTGGCTCATCAAAACTGACGGCAATGGGATAGAACAGTGGAGTTATACATTTGGGGGGACACTCAGGGATGATGGCCTTTCCGTACAGCAAACCACAGACGGCGGGTATATATTGACGGGCCGTACCATGTCCTTTGGTCATCCCGATGGTGAGGCATGGCTCGTTAAAACCGATGGCAACGGCATCGAACAGTGGACCGGGACCTTCGGACTTTCACCCTCTACAGGATGGGCCGTACAACAGACCACCGATGGAGGGTATATCGTAGCAGGCGTGACCGGGCAGAATC
>CAZYTI010000133.1:0-8502 GCA_964650065.1 uncultured bacterium | reverse complement strand
CTCCTGATCCGCTGATTCACTGATATCCTTCCCACTGATACCCTGATCTTCTGATCTCACATGGTTTGCCCCTATGTGATGATGCTTTGACATATACTTTTTTCTGATGAATCCATTCTTTGTCTGAACCGGGATTTCTGGGATTATGAGATTACCTGGATTAAAGAACATATCATCATGGTCATCCTTGAATCCTGGGAATCCTGGTTCAGACTTTAAGGATGCCAAGCTTGATGTCCTTCCCACTGATGTTCTGATATTCTGATCCGCTTCAAATCCGACACCTCTCACCGTTCACCGTTGACTCTTTACCGTTTACCTTCTTTTCACTGTTTACCGATCACCGTCTCACCACTAACCACTAACCACTCATTCATACTTCAACGAATCAATCCTCCATAGGCGGATCTACACGTTAAACTACTACTCGTATTTTAACGTTTCGATCGGATTCGCCTGAGCCGCTCTTAATGTCTGAGATGTCACGGTTATAAATGCGATGAAAACCGTAATCAGTAGAGTCAACATAAATACACCCGGCCCGATATTCATGGGATAAGCATAAAAGAATCGGATGATTCTGTTCATGAGTAAATAGGCTATCGGCATCGCAATGATGTTGGCAATGACGACCCATTTGATGAAATCCTTGATGAGCATTCGGACGATTCCAGTGATGGATGCACCTAACACTTTCCGAATACCGATCTCTTTGATTCTCCGTTCCACGGCAAAGGATGAAAGACCAAACAAGCCCATACATGACATCAAAATGGCCAGCAGGCCGATGGCACCTGTCATCTCAGACGTCTTATCACTCTCCACATAGACTTCCCTGAATACGTCGTCCAATGTGACATATTCGAAGGGCATATCCGGGGCGATCATTTTCCACTGCTCTTCAATATGTTCAAGGACGCCATCAATTCTATCAGCAGAAGAATACTTTACCAATACATAATTAAGATTTTCAGACTCCAAATAAAGCAATGCAGGAGAAATATGTGTAAACAGGATCGATTTGAAATGAAAATCTTTCGCCACACCGATGACGGTGCCCTCTTGATCTCCAAGTGTGAGTTGCTCTCCGATGGGTTCCTTCAATTGGAGTTGGTCGAGGGCTGTTTCATTCAAAATGTAATTTTTACTGTCATTGCCATTGCGAGAAAAAGGTCTTCCCTGCACCATTTGTAAATCGAGCATCTCAACGAAATCATAATCAACCCCATAGACATTCATCTCAAAGGCATCATCTTCACTGACGCCTTCGGGACGAACCGGTCGTATCGTTTCCCATTCGATAGGAATCGCCGTAGAAGCCGAAACGGCAACAATATCCTGATGTTTCGCAAATCCGTTCTTCAGGACTTCAACATTATCGCGTAACTTATCATCAATTTCAATGGCCAGAACCTGGTGTCTGTCATAACCGAGATCAACCTTGAGGTTATATTCAGATTGTTTGATGGACACAATCGTTATGACCATGAGAATGATTGAAATGCTGAATTGGAATACAACCAGAATCTTCCTTAATCGCCCTCCTTTCTTGCCTGATTGACGATTTTCTTTTAAAATCTGTGCAGGTTTGAAGGCAGATAAATAGAATGCAGGGTAACTGCCTGCGAAAATCCCGGTCAGAATCGTCATGCCAATAACAAGAATCAAGAGTTGCGGATATTCCCAAATAGAGATGTCCACAATGTCACCTAAAGATGCTCTAATGGCCGGTCGTATCGCCTCATAGAACAAAATGGCAACAGGCAATGAGAGGATGCACATTAAAATCGATTCTCCCAAGAACTGTCTGATTAACTGCGACCTTCGTGCACCAATCACCTTTCGAACACCGACCTCGTTCGCCCGTATGGCAAAACGGGCTGTCGATAAATTCATAAAGTTGATGCAGGCAACAATGAGTAACAGCACCGCAACAATCCATATCACCGGAGCACTGAATTGGCCATTTGACCAATAGTTGTCGATTTCACTCGATTTCAAGAAAAAATCGAGCAATGGAAATAGATACAGTCGTTTAGGTGAATCCTGAGAAACAGGATAATGTTTGTCGACAAAAGCGGGCAATTTGGATTCCAATACTGCAGGCTCAACTCCCTCGGACAGAAGCAGGAAGGAAACCTGATTTTTTACCTTCCAATCATCCATCCACGAATACAAAACATTTGTAGCACTCATGGAAACAAGGAATTCATAACGAATTGAAGAATTACCGGGCACATTTTTAGTGACACCGGTCACAACGACATCAATCAGATTATTGAGGGTCAAGGTTTTTCCGACAGGATTCTCATCTCCGAAATATTTCATCGCAGAGGATTCTGTGAGAACGATTGAATAGGGTTCGGACAGAGCAATGTCTGCATTTCCCATGATCATCTGAAATGAAAAGACGGATAGAAAATTGGGATCGACAAATCGAATGCCATTCTCATAGAATACTTTATCCTGGTATTTTACAATCATTCGACCGGGTGGAAAAAATCGTGTCACATCTTCTATCTCCGGGAACTCACTCAATAATGTCGGTGAAAGGGGAGCCGGTGTAATCGCCGAATGTTGTTCGCCTTCCCTGCCGCCCTGAAACACCTGGACGACACTGAAGATCCTGTCTGCCTTTTCATGAAAAGTGTCAAAGCTTGAAAGGAACTCAGGAATGAGTGCAAACATGATGAAAACACCCAATCCCAACACCAGGCCGGATAGTGTAATGATCGAATAGATTTTCTGTCTTTTTAAATTTCTAAATGCAATTTTAATATAATTTCTCAACATGGCAAAACTCCCGTAGATGATATTGTCAAAAAAATATGGAATGGATTTCACCACCTGCCTTCGATACCAGCGCCGGGCACGGCGACATCCGGAGTCCTCGATTAAAAATTCAAACTCCTCTTCCAGATCCCCCAGCGCCGATGCCTGATTGTACCTGTTCAAAAATCGCCCGAGAACCCATTGAGAATATTTTGGAGGATCATTTCGCATCAATTTCAGACATTTTCCTTTATTAGAAATTATTTATGTTTTAGCAAAGCACAACAGAATATCAGATAAGTTCTTTCTCCTGATACTCTGTTTTACTGATATCCTGCCCACTGATATCCTGATCTTCTGATCTGCTTCAAATCCGTTCACCGTTTACCGTTCACTTGTCTTTCCCACCGATTACCAATGACCGAATACCGATTACCTTCTTCAAGTCTCCTCATTTCCCTAAAGCCAACCGTGCCAATCCACCCCACAACTCATCCCGAACCTTTTTATGTTCCACAAGTACCTCTTTACCTTCCTTGGTCACACTAAAAATCCGCTTGGCCCTCCCTCCCCGCTCCCGGGTCGGTTCGGTCAGAAACGACTTTACCCAACCTTTCTTTTCCATCCGGTACAGAGGATCATAGATAGCTCCGATGGACCATTCCTTTCCCGTCACTTTTGAAACATGACGCCGAATGGTCACACCGTATGCATTATCCCCCAACGACAGAATAGCAAGAAGAAGAATCTCGTCTTGACTGGATAGCACCTTCATGCTCTCGACCTCCTATTTCTTTTGTATTTCAAGACTAATAAACAAAAAAAATGAACTGTATTTGTCTTGAATTCCAGAACATATATAACCTACGAGAGCAATACGAAAAAAGTTTCATTTTCATTTTACCAACTGTTTCTCTTGGTAGCTGCCAATACATGTGTGAATAAATTTATATGGGATCGTGAATGGGCAGGTGATTGTTGCTCTTTGAAGAAAAAATCATTTTATTTCTGATTAGCGGTCGCTGCATCTCGGAGCTTTTTTTCAAGGAGCATCATTTCACTCTGTTTCTCGGCTCGGCCATGGGTAAAGAATATAGCCATAACAATGACTCCCACACAAAAACCGAGAATGAATGTAACAATGGCAATCATTCTAAAACTCTCTTGAAAATGTGTTCTTAAATTATACGCTTAATCGAGGAATAATGCAATCACTATTTTTTATTTTTTGGATACCGATTTCCTTGACCCGCATCTCGGTCGTATACGTGGCCATTCCTAACAGTCCGAATAGCGCGATGAGTATTACGAATCCACAGCCCCATGCGGAAATGCCAATGCTTCCACTGATACTGCTGTGAAATGTTTCTTCGGCATCTTCGAAAAACTCATAGTTAACAGGATGGATTTCATCGACTATTCGACTCCCAGGACCAATCCATTGATCCCATCCCAGACATGTTTCTGAATCTTATATGCCCGCCTCAGCGCTTTCTTACCTTCAATAGTCATTGAAGTCTTTTTCGCATGCGAGCGAAACGGGATCGATCCGGAGTATGGTTTCTTTATAGACCCGGTGTACGGCGGAGGTGATGCGCAAAGCCGGGAAATAATTGATTTCAATCTTTCAACTATTTATCCCGGCATCCGTTCTATGACATCAGAGAAAAGTTTAATATTACAATTTCAGTTTCATCGCTCGACGATGGGCAACCGGATCCGGGAAGGATATTTGCTCGAGTGGTGCACCTTATTTTCTGCAAAGACGCCTTCTGCCTCGTCGTAATTGTTTCCACCCGTGTTGAGGTTTCGCGTAAACCTGGGGAAATTGCTGCTGGAGACCTCAATGCGGATCCGGTGGCCCTTTTCAAAATAGTTACTGGTCGACATGGGACTGACCCGGAGCTCATAAATCTTGCCTTCCTCCATGAAGACCTCTCTGTCGTATCCCTCCCGGTACCTCACGCGTTGGATGGTCTCATCCAGATTGTAGGCCGGTCCATCGGGATAGACGTCGATGAGCTTCACGGTGAAATCGGTGTCTACGACATCCGAAGAGACGTACAGGGTGATCTCAATGGTCCCGCTCACTTCGACGCCCTTCTTCAACGGATCGGTCGAGTAAACCAGAATGTCCTGACGGTTTTCCATCTGGCGCTGATCAAAGGCGCCTCCCTGGATGGCATTGCCCGTGCAGCAGACATTTCCACCGTAGGAAGGGACTGGATTGGCAGGATCATAGATAAAAACATCGGGATGGTCTTCCCGACCGGATCGTTTTGTAGTAAGGTGGCCGTCTCCATGAAGCGTGTTGGCCTTTCCCCCACTCGTCAGATAGTAGGTCACCATCCTGGCGCCTTCAGGCGGCCAGGTGTCCGATGCCTGCCATTTATTGAGTCCCATGGTGTAGTACTGAACTTTGGGTGTCTTCTCGAGGATGCCGTTCTTTTCACCCTTCAGCCAGTGGTCGAACCAGCCGTATATGAGCCCATCATAGTCGAACCGTATATCTCCCATATTTCGCTCTCCCACGACGGTTTCTTCCCCGGCACGCCGGAATCCGCAGTGCAGGGTCGGTGCAATCACCACAAATTGATTTTCAGCGACCTCGGGATCCTTTGCATTTTTTCTCACATGATTGAACAGGGCGAGGTTGGGACCCGACGAGACATCATACCACGATACAAACCAAATGCTTGGTACACTCAGGTCCATATCATCGTGATAGAGTCCGCCCTCATACCAGGCCGGATCGTTGGGCTTCCGTTGAATCATCTTCTCATAGATGGACTTGGCCCCCTGGACGTGTTTCATGATGTCCATGACGGGCAGATGCCAGAACGCCTTGGACCAGTCCACCCGCGGCATCTCGGAAGCCAGATCGTAAAATCTCGACACACGGTTGAGGTCCTCCTGGGAAAGATCGGACGGAAAGGTCGGCCTGATGATATTCTGATTTCCATAGAGCCATGAGGTGAAGAGCATCTGCTGAGCACCGCCCCGGTACCAATTCCCCTGTTCGTAAAATTCACCGACCCTGCCGACGCCCGCACCAAAACCCATGGGCACCAGCGCGGCATGGGCAGGATGATTCAAGGCCGCCACACCCATCTGCCACTCGGCCGTGGAGGAACATCCCTGGGTCCCGACCTTGCCGTTGGACCAGGGCTGCTCGGCCATCCAGGTCAGGGCATCATATCCATCTGTGGTCGGAGGTCCGAGGATGTCCCATTCTCCTTCTGAAAAAAATTTGCCCCGTTCGTTCTGAACGACATAAGCGTACCCCCGTTTGACGACCGCCAGGGCCGATCTATAGCTTCGCGTGTTCAACTCTCGGTCGCGCCAGGCATTGAAGTTGTAGGGTGTTCTCGAGAAAATGATGGGCACCGGTTGATCCGTCTTGGGGCGATAGACATCCGTCGCGAGTCTGATACCATCACGCATGGGGACCATGATTTTCTGCTCGATGATGGCGATGGATTCCAACTCCTCTAAAATATTATCCTGTGATGAGACGGGTGTCCCCAATGAACAGCACATCATGCAGATGAGTATGTAAAAAACACCATTTCGGGATGTCATGGGATTGTTCTCCTCAATTTAGCTTTTCTGTTAAACGGGAATCCGGGGGAATACGGTAGGTATCAACCGGAGAAACCCGAAGCCAACAGAGAAAAGAATCATGCGCTTCATAGGCATTTTCCAGGCATTGGCCTGTTTCTCCGGCATGGCCGAAGATTCTGTGGACAATTGACAGGATGGATGGAGGTATGTATTCCCGTTTAGACCTCTGCTCCAGACTCTCCAACAACGCCTTGGCCCGGTCATGCTTGCCCATCTCAAAAAGTGTGATACTCAACAATCCCTCCGGCCAGGGAAGACCACCCGAAAGATGATACGCCTTTTCGAACGCCTCCAGGGCCTCATTCATCATCGATTTTTTCCGGTAATTATACCCAATGGTATAATGAAGAGGGAAATAATTTGGATTCATCGTGAGTGATTTCTGCAAATCTTTGATGGATTCATCGTTATGACCGGCAATGTAAAGGGCCTGTCCGAAAATATAATTGATGAAATCGGAAAGGGGATCCAGCTCCCTGGCGCGTTTTGCCGCAGCAATGGCCTCATCATGTCTTTCAATAAACGTTAAGAAGACCGAATGATAGACATGAATCAATGATGAGTTGGGATTCAAAATCAGGGCCTGTTTCAGTGCTTTTTCTGCAGAAGGCCAGTTCCAGTCGTAGCTCATATAGCAAAAAGCAAGCAGACAATGCGCTTCACTTATTGTGTCATCAATTTCAAGCGCTTTTTCTGCGCACATCCGTATTTTGGGGATAATTTCATTGGGCGATATATTTCCAAACAGCGTGATGAATAGTTGTACCAGGCCCAGTCCGGTATAAACCTGGGCGTAGTTCTCATCCTCCGTCAGTGCCAGCTCAAAACACTCGTTGGCTTTCTCAAAACCTTCGGGTGTCAACATTTCAGAAAAAAACCGTCCCTTCAGATACAGGTGATACGCTTCCAGATTATCCGTATAACGTTTCACAACCGCCGTCTGCTTTTCTCCAAGAAGTTTAACCTTGAGATTTTCCACGATCGCCAGGGATATTTCATCCTGAATATCGAAGATGTCTTCCATATTTCGATCGTATTTCTCCGACCAGAGGTGATAGCCATCCGCAACCTTGACGAGCTGTGCTGTGATACGCACTCTGTTTCCAGCTTTACGGACACTCCCTTCCAACACATGCTCCACTTTCAATTTCTTCCCGATTTCGGAGATGTCCGCCTTTTCACCTTTAAATGAAAAAGCCGACGTCCGGGCTACCACATGCAGACTTTTGATCTGGGACAGGGCATTGATGATTTCCTCAGCCATGCCATCACAGAAGTATTCCTGATCTTGCTGGGGACTCATATTCACGAAGGGTAAAACGGCAATAGAGGGTTTAGATTCCTTACTGGATTCCTCTGTGAAACTCCCGGATTCGATGTGTTTGAGAAGCTGCTTTAAATCCGACAACATCTCCTCAATATACCCATACCTTTCATTCAGACGTTTTGCCATGGCCCTTTGAATGATAAGTTCCAGTTCCTCAGGAATACCTGCACGCACAATTGTTATGGGCTCCGGATCTTCATTCATGATGGAATAAACCACGGATTGTTCGTACGCTCCCCTGAATGGCCGCTCTCCGGTAATCATTTCATACAGAACCACGCCCAGAGACCAGATGTCCGTACGATGATCCACATCCTCTGTGTTGGCCTGCTCCGGGGACATGTAAGCGACGGTTCCCAGAGTGGTTTGGACCTTTGTAATCTCTGATTGTCCGGCCAATTTAGCCAGTCCGAAATCCAGAATCTTGACTTCACCCCGCTCGGTGATGATGATATTCCCGGGTTTGATATCACGATGGATGATGTTCGCCTCATGCGCCCTGGCCAAACCCTGCGCCGTATGGATCGCGATAGAGACAGCCTCTTCGAGTCCTAAGGGTTTTTTCTTGATCTTCTGATTTAAAGTTTCTCCATCATAATAGGCCATAACGATAAACATCTGGTCCCGATTTTCAATCAGAGTCTCATCGATTTCATGTATAGTACAGATGTGATTGTGTTCCAATCCGGATGCGGCCTTTGCCTCGTGAATGTAACGTTCCTTATCTTCATCATCCTTGCCCAGATAAGGCGAAAGAATCTTCAGAGCGACAAAACGGT
>CAZYTI010000132.1:0-8509 GCA_964650065.1 uncultured bacterium | reverse complement strand
GATTCCGGGAATGGTGCTGTTCTTTCCCTTTTGAAAAAGTTTGATTTGTGTCAGGATGTCAATGGGGCTGTTGTTCAAAGGTGTCGCAGTCACAAGGATGACCTTTTTCCCTCTGCAGATCTGAGCCAGCTTCTCATAGCTTATGTTAGTTTCATTTCTGAACTTATGTGCCTCATCAATAAAAACATTGTCGTAACGGTCTGTACCCCATTCAACAATCTTGTCCAATTTACCAATGGATTCAAATTCGGAAGGGATTTTAAAATCATGAAAAACATTCGGCCAGGAATTTGGATTCTCACGGTTCAATAAAGAGGGTGATGCGATTACAAGATTACGTCCCGGCAACTGATTGGCTAGCAGTGCGGAAATATAGGTTTTCCCCAAACCCACAACATCCGCGACAAAGACGCCGCCGTATTCTTCCAATATTTTCTTGGCGTTGATAACTGCCTGTTCCTGATACTTGAGTTCCATAAAACCATGCGGATAGTTCTTATTGAAGAGCTGATCATCAATGCTCAAATCTTCCTTGAAATATTCGTAGAGAAATTTTAGATACAATTCATAAGGAGTAATCGTATCATTTAAATAAGTGCGTGTATTGATTGTTTCAAGATAGTAATCTGAAATATCAACTGCTTCCGCCCAGAGTATTTCAAATTGATCAAGAGCAAATTTGACATCCGCACTGTTTTTCAATTGTACGTTAAATTCCCGATTAGCAACCAAGCCCGATTCACTAAAATTACTTGACCCTGTAATCACATTACCATAGTCCCGATCATCTTTATGATAACGGCTGATATATACTTTAGCATGGAGGTTTTTGCTGGGGTGTGCTTTTATCTCTATTTTACCGTTTCTGAGATATTCAATGAATTTAATAATACCTTCTTCAACTGACCTGTTGTCTTCAGAACTTTCAATTTCTTTTACTAATTCATTGCCATATATTGCTTTTACATTTACATGTGAGTCGAAATCGATTTTCGTCTGATATTGTGATTTTTCAATAATCTGAAATGTTCTACGATCTAGATTCAAACCTACAAGAATTCTGATTTTATTAATAGTATCAAATGATTGATATAATCTGAAGAAACCACTTGAGCGAAAGTAGCCAACAAGAATATCAAAGTATTTTACATCTTTTAATGTTTTTTGAAATCGATCTAAGAGAGTTGCTTTAGGTTCATTGGTAAAAAAAGTAAGGTCGGTATGATCAGACATTTATGATCAACTCCAGCTCTATTCATATTATTCTAAATCTACAAAATATTTTAATTTATTGCAGTTTTTATTTACAACCTAACCAAAATTTATCGGTCAGTAGCAATTTCACGTTAGAAGATGACATACGACTTCATGATAATATTTTAATTATGCTGTTAGGTCCTCCCCCACGCATTGTATATCTCAGGCCGTCGATCCTTCAAAAAATGATTCCTGGCATGAGAATCCTTGACTTCGTCCAAATCAATCTCAGTCATGAGAATATCATCCACCTCGGCCGGCGCCTGGGCGATGACTTTTCCACTGGGATCGGTGACAAATGACTTGCCTTCGAAGGTGATACAATCTTCTCGACCGACGCGATTACATAAAGCGGTAAAATACCCGTTTTGAAATCCGGCAATTTGCAATTCACTTTCATAAATCCCTTCCGGCCATTCACCCTTGGTGCCTGCCTGGGGAACAATCACCAGCTCTGCCCCTGCCAATCCCAAGTTCCGCATATATTCGGGAAAATGACGATCGTAGCAAATGGAGACGCCGATCCTGCCCACAGCCGTATCAAAGACCAGATTCTCTCCGTTTCCGGGTGTATAGTATCCCTGCTCGTAAAAACACGGCGCTTCGATAATATGAACCATTCGTGTCACACCCAACAGTGTCCCATCAGCATCGATTACGGGCGAGGAATCGTATGTATTGTTCCCGTCCCGTTCGAATAAATTTAAAACCGTCACGACACCGTACTCCCGTGCCAAATTGGTAAAAACTTCTGTGGTAGGGCCGGGAACAAACTCTGCCAGTTCCGACACATCACCGTCAGCGGATTTCTGAGGATAAAAAGGTGTAAAGGCCAGTTCGGCAAATGCAATGAGCCGGGCACCCTGTTCTGCTGCCTTTATATAAGCATCAATTCCCCGTTCCCGGTTGTTGTTAATATCATGCGTCGCATGTTGTTGGATTAAAGCAAGCTTAATTAATTTATTCATAATAGTTAATCCTTCTAAATATGAAACTCCAAATCCCAAGCATCAAATTGTTATTTGGAATTTCACATTTTCATATAATCAGATCCTCCATGCTCTCAACGATTTATTCCAATGCCTCCATATCCGGATACTTCAAATGAAACGCAGTCGCATCCTGGAATGCCTTGGCCACAATCAGGGTCTTTCCTTCTTCGAACAAATCTCCGACAAAACTGAGACTGATGGAATTTCCCTTTTCATCGGCGCCGATTGGGACGACAACACACGGATGACCCGTCAGGTTTGTCAGAGTGAGGACATTCCCGCCATATGACGGCGTGACAAAAACATCGATGTCCTCCATTTTTTGGGCCATCGCTTCCATGAGCCGGGTCCTGGCCCGGTTCGCCTGGATATATTCCACGGCGGGAATCATGCGGGAGGTACGGAAGGAATTTGGCCAGGCGCGACTCCCCTGTCGAACCAGCAGATCATCCCGATTGCTCCGGGTTAATTCGTCGAAAGCGGCAGCCGCTTCCGCACTGAGCACAAAACGAATGGCATTCGTTGGGAAGCGTGGCAGCTCCATGGGGATAAGATCTACTCCCAGTGAGCGAAGGGTTTCAAGGACTATCTCATGCTTCTCCACGTGTACCGTGTCCCGTTCAAATGCCCTCTCTAAATATCCGATCCGTAAATCAGATAATTTCAACGATGGATCCCATTGAAACGGTAATTCGACCAGAGTGTTGTCCTTTTCATCGGGACCGTATATCGCATTGAATACAATGGCACAGTCTTCAACGCTCCTGCAGATGGGACCGATCTTGTCCATACTCCAGGACAGGGCCATGGCACCGTAACGACTGACCCTCCCGTAAGTCGGACGCAGACCCGTGACACGACATCGGGTCGATGGGGAGACGATGGAACCCAATGTCTCTGTGCCGATAGCGAACCCGACCAAACCTGCGGCCGTGGCAGCTGCGGAACCTGCCGATGATCCGCTGGATCCTTTCTCAAGATTCCAGGGATTTTTGGTTCTGCCATCAAACCAGACATCCCCCATGGCCAGGGCCCCCATGGACAATTTGGCCACCAACACAGCTCCTGCTTCCTCCAACCTTTCCACGACGGTGGCATTTGTTTCAACGAACTGATCTTTATATGGAGCAGCCCCCCATGTGGTCTTGATTCCTTTGGTAGCCAGAAGATCTTTAGCTCCCCAGGGAATACCGTGAAGCGGTCCCCGATATCGTCCTCGTCTGATTTCTTCATCGGCTTTTCTCGCTTGCTCCAGGGCCAGATCTTCCGTCAGGGTAATGATACATTTGAGTTTGGGGCCGTATGTCTTCAACCGATCAAGATACATTTGCGTGAGCTCGACCGAGGTGATCTGCCGGGTCTTGATGAGCTGAGCCAGTTGGGCGATGGGATAGAAGGCCACATCATCCATGCGTTCGGGTGCTTTCATCCGGGGCTGCTTGGACAACTTGAATCCTGCTTTCTTTTTTTCAAATGTCATTCCCGGCAGGATGGGATTAAACGCGATGGCCGGAGAAACGCTGTTGTCCATTTTCATTTCACGGAGATCCTCAAACCTGGATCGATTTCGTTCAACACCCTCTATCATCATTTTTCGTTCCTCGGTCGTAAAGTCCAAACCGACGAGATTCAAAGCCACAACGATGCTGCGGGGTGAGATACGGTTGTCTTGGTTGAGTATATAAATATTCATGAATATACTGAACAGGAAAACAGAAATAAAAATAATTACAATAAACAAACGAACCTGCACGGCATCCTTTTCTTTGTTCATGACTTCTTCTCCCCTATCATTTGGTTCTTACCATTTGAATAGTAATTTATAAAAATGGTAATATCTGCAAAGACATCGATTCACTTTTTCCAAGAAGGAAATCTACCGAAATTCTATCTCAAAGTCAAGGCACAACCATTATGAATGCCTCGATGCAATCATCCCCTCTCCTGCTCCTTCTGGATGATAGATTATGAAATTACATTGCTGAGTTTGGATAATTGTTACACACCGGTATCGTGACCGATACCGGTGTAATATTTCAAAAGGACCGGGTAAGCCAATGCTCCAAATGCATCATATAACACTTTTATGGTGGTTAAATCTTCTTTATATTCATATCTTTTTTTACTCCCTGTTTATTATGTGTGCCCCAACGGATGCAATGCAGTGACACAGTCACTGCACTCTAAAATAGATTAGTTAAAAAGGCGAACTGGTTCATACAACCTATCCTGATGAAAATCCTTTGTCTGAACCGGGATTCGAGGGATTACCAGATTGCCAGGATTTAATCCCAATACGAATCCGGGAAATCCTTCAATCCTGTGAATCATGGTTTAGACATTTATTTCACCACGGATCTCACCCAAGGCCTCTTTCGCCGCTTTGATGAGGAAGGTCGTGTCGAAACCCATGCCGATGAGTGTGAATCCCCGACCAATATGAGGCTTCACGGCCCGGGGATCGATTCCGAATATGCCGATGGGGAGGTCTGCAACTTCACAAGCCTGTCTGACCTTTTCAATTTCCCTTTGAACATCATCATCCGATACTTTTCCCGGCTTACCCATAGTTCCCGACAGATCGTAGGGACCAATCATGATGGCATCTACACCCTGTACCTGAACGATGGAATCCACATTCTTGACCGCTTCGATATCCTCGATTTGGAGGACGATGGCAACTTCCCGGTTAGCTCGATCCACATACTCCTGGAAAGTAAGTCCGTACCCATGTGCCCTCGATATGCCTACACTCCGTGTGCCTTCGGGAGGGTATTTACATTTTCGCACAATGCGTTCAGCCTCAGCACCCGAATTCACATGGGGAAAGAGAATGCCATCCACCCCGGTATCCATAAGTTTCTTAATCCAGACCTCATCTGTGGAAGGAGCACGGACGACACAGTGACATTTCCCATGGGTGGCCTGCACGATACGCTGGACATCCTGGACAGTAAGTGTTGAATGCTCCACATCGACCCATAACCAATCATAACCAATACCGGCAAAAATCTCTGCAATTTCCGGAGACGCCAGTGTCATAATGGAACCCATGAGGAGTTCCCGATTTTCAAGCTTCTGAACCAATGAATCCGTCATGTTATTCTCCTCGGTAAATTAAGTGAAATCTTTTCTATCATATTATTTTGCCACCCATGGTAACTAATAAATAGTAATTTTGGATTTGCAGCCCATCTGTGGTAAAATATTATCATCAAAATAAAGATTTCTAAGAATTATGTCAAACATTATCCCATGAATTGATCAAATCTTTGAAAAAGTCTTGTTTAAAATTTCTCTACGTTTTATATTCAAGGGTATGCAAATACAATACTCCGTGCTAAACAGGGTCCATTGAGCAAAGCTTGACTGAGGCATTCAAGATGAAAAGAGCAGGACATCTTTTATTTCTGGGGATTTTATTCGGGCTACTCGCTCTATTCAGTATCCATAAAATATCAGACAGTCCTCCTTGGACTCATACCTGCGACTCCCCCAGTGAGGCTCTGGAAGCCCTGGAATTCTGGGCGGGCCAGCGAGCCTATCCCAATAAAACGATTCCCTCCGATGGATTCTATAAGGCTCACGAATATACCCAACGACGACTGAATAAGGGTAAAATGACCTTGAAGGCAACGGATACCTGGATGTCCATCGGTCCCGCCAATCGTGGAGGAAGGACCATTGCCCTGGCCGTGGATTCCCAGAACCCCGATATCATTTATGCCGGTTCCGCCAGTGGGGGACTCTGGCGTTTAACGATGCAGGGGTTTAGTTACTCATGGGAATATATCGATACCGGTTACCCGGTTCTTGGTGTGAATGCCATCGCCATCGACCCCAATAACTCAGACGTGATTTATATCGGGACAGGTGAAGTGTACGCGTATCAAAATTCCAACGGAGGACTCAACGATCGGACCACTCGGGGAAGTTACGGCATCGGCCTTTTAAAGAGTGATGACCGTGGTATATCCTGGACTAAAAGTATCGACTGGACCTATCAACAGCAGAGGGGCATACTCTGTATTCGAATCAATCCCTTAAATTCACAGGTTATTTTTGCCGGTACTACCGAAGGCACGTATAAAACCAATAACGGAGGATTGTCCTGGGAGAAAGTTCATGACGCACTCATGGCCGTGGACATCGCTGTCAATCCTGTGGACACGCATATCGTGTACACCTCCTGTGGCAATTTTGCCAGTGATGGATATGGGTTATATCGTTCCATGGAAAGCGGGAACGCGGGCACCTGGTACAAAATCGACCGGGACCTCCCCGACTACTGGGACGGAAAAACCATGTTGGCCATCTACCGGACTTCTCCCAATATCATCTACGCCGACGTAGCCAACGCATTCAATACCATCGGATTGTACCGGAGTACTAACCATGGTGAACATTGGACAAAACTCACGACCCACGATTATGCCAGTTACCAGGGCTGGTTCGCCCATTATATCCGGGTTCATCCGGAAGACAATGATCAAATACTATGTGCCGGTGTCCATTTTTTTGCATCCACTGACGGCGGTCGAACGCTCCGAAGCAAAGGCGGGATGCATGTGGATCACCATGCCTATGCCGATCATCCGACAGATCCCAATGTCATCTATTTTGGAAACGATGGTGGTGTCTATCGTACCCTCGATGGGGGATATACTTTCAATGAACTGAACGACGGATATGTCACCGCTCAGTTCTACAATGGATTCTCTTCCTCGTCCACAAATCCCAATCTCGCGCTGGGTGGACTTCAGGACAACGGAACCATCATGTATCAGGGAACACCTCAATGGAGAAACTGGGTGTTAGGCGGAGACGGCGCCTTCACAGCGATTCATACAATTGAAGACAATATCATGTACGGTTCCTCTCAGCGCTTGAACGTGTATCGTTCCGAAGACGGCGGTTTTTCCTGGGATAACATATCGAGTCAATTTGCAGATAGATCCGTCTGTTTTATTGCCCCTTATGTCCTGTGTCCCTCTCATCCATGGATACTCTACGCGGGAGAGGATCTGATATATAAAAGCGAAGATATGGGAGACACATGGATACCGATGAATAACCGCCAGGCATTGAACTATTATCCGGCTCTCTCCTTGGGTGTCTCCCCGACCAATCCCGATGTCGTGTACGCGGCCACTGTACCCACTCGGCATAGAAGGGCCGAAGTATTCGCGTCGATCGACGGGGGTGATCACTGGTCGAACGTTACCGGAAATCTGCCCGATAGATATTATGTGGACCTTCAGGTCTCACCCCATGATGATGGGGTCGCCTACATCACCCTCTCAGGATTCGGCTCTTCACACATTTATCGCACAGAAAGTTATGGTGAATCATGGACCGACATTGGACATGAACTACCCGACGTGCCTACTTCTGCCCTCATCATCGATCCCGAAGATCCCAACCACATTTACGTGGGGAATGATCTGGGTGTGTACGTCTCCACGAATTTTGGTGAATCGTGGGTGGAGTTTAGCGAAGGCATGCCCACGGCCGTCCTGGTCATGGACCTTTCCATATCGCCCAGCAATCGAAAGCTCCGGGCAGTCACCCACGGAAACGGTGTTTATGAACGAACACTCCTGGCTTCTACAAATATTCACGATGACCCATTCCAAAGATGGAACTCACCCGTGGAACTTTTCCAAAACACACCGAATCCATTTAATCCGACAACAGAAATCACTTTTTACCTGCGTGAATCTTCTTATGTTCACCTGAGTATTTATAATATGAAAGGTCAGAAGATTCGAACGGTGATTGCCAATGGGTACCCGGCAGGCAGGTTTTCGATCACATGGGACGGAAAGAATAATTCAGGTCATTCTGTACCGGGCGGCGTGTATCTGTATCGTCTCCAGACAGATGACTTCATGAAGACAAAAAAAATGATGCTCATCCGATAAAACAGGGAGAAACCATGTCAATCCAGGGATTGAAATGCCTTATCACCGGTGGACTGGGATTCATTGGAAGTAATTTGGCCATCAAATTGGTTGAACTCGGTGCGCATGTGACCATTATGGATTCCATGATTCCCGAATATGGGGGAAACCTTTTTAACGTCGAGCCAGTCAAAGATCAAATCAAAATCAATTTCTCAGATATGCGGGATGCCCATACGCTCCCCTATCTGTTGGAAAAAAGTGAAGTCATCTTTAACCTGGCCGGACAGGTCAGTCATATGGACAGCATGAAAGATCCTCTGACCGATCTGGACATTAATGTGCGTGCCCAAATCT
>CAZYTI010000131.1:0-8548 GCA_964650065.1 uncultured bacterium | reverse complement strand
CTGCTATTGTGGATTGCGGATTCAATATCTGGTGTGAGCTTGACCGGCAGGATGCCAAATTGCACGGTCATCCGTCCTACACCTATCCAGCGGAGGTAGAGTCCGTCATTATTACGATAAATACGCACGGTACCTAACAGATGTCTTTTACCTACCTGACAGTACGAATCCCAAAGCGATATATGCGCAAGGGATATACCTGAATCAACAACTTCTGGATAAGGGACTTGCACGAAAATGGAAGCCGTAATATTGGATTTGGGATTTTTGATTTAATCAAGCTATCGGTATTTCCCTGGTGGTGAGGTGCCTCTTTGCGGGCTCAACTCTTTACGTTCTTTTCAGACAACCCTGTTTCCGGGACAATCCAAGATATCGGCAAGGACATTATGGATGACGCATATATAGTAATCGGTGGCGGAGGATTCCTTATCGGATATTAAAATTTTCTCATGACGAAATTCTAAAACATAAACACAATATATTAAATGGAGGTCTTTATGTGCTGTTCATGCAATTCTTCAAACCTCAATCGACGTCAGTTCATGGGAGTATCGGCTTTGGGTGTTGCAGGCGCAACTATGGCGCTCCGAGCGGCAACACAAACCACATCAACATCAGACTGGAACCCGAACAAGCCTATTATCCGAACAGGCAACCGACTCACGGTTCAGCCCATTTTACTTTATAACATTTCAAAACGCCGCGAGCAAACATCGTGGCGCTCGTGGGGCGGTTTGCACACAGAAGAAGATATAGCCGGAGAAGTCAAGCGCATCTCAACCGAGCTGGAAAACATGAAAAATAAAGCGGATTTTGAATTGACCATTAAGCCAGTCATCAAAGTTCAAAATGTAGAAAAGGCGAAAAAAATTTGCAACTCCAACGATTACGATGTCCCCATCGTCTACGCGGCGTCGGGCTGGACAACGGCGCTGGAAGCATGCTTTTCCAAGGACCGTAACAATCTCATCTTCTTACGCCACAAATCGGGCCCAATCTATCTCTGGTATGAAATCGTACACAACCGTTTTCTTCGCCAAGGCAATGACACACAAGATCTCGATGAATACCGCTATCCTTCCGGCATGACCATTGACGATGTTGTGGTGGATGATTATGATGAGATGCTTTTCAAGCTGCGTGGCCTGTACGGCGTTCACAATTTTATCGGACGAAAAATTGTAGCACTTGGCGGTTCGTCCGGATGGTGTTATCCGCAGGCGCCGGACATTTCAAAGGATAAATTTCAACTTGATATAGTACATATTGAATATGCTGATCTGGAAAAACGCATTAAAAGCGCCCGCGCGGATAGCGCCCGGATTAAACGTACCCAACAATGGACGCGCCAGTATCTAAGCCTGCCGGAAACGACATTACACACGGAAGAACAATTTGTTACTAATGGATTTTTGTTGTATGATGTTTTCAAAGAGTATTTGACCGAGCATGACGCTGCAGCATTTACAATTCAGGCGTGTATGGAAACAGTGATGCCTATCTCCGAGACAACGGCCTGTCTACCGCTCAGCCTGTTGAACGACGAGGGCTATTTGGCATTTTGCGAATCGGATTTTAATGTCATTCCGTCGGGAATTCTGCTGCATTATATTTCCGGCAAACCGGTATTTCTCAACGATCCGACATTTCCGCATCACGGCATGGTCACTGTGGCGCATTGCACTGCCCCGCGACGCATGGATGGTGACCGCTATGCTCATGCTAAAGTCGTGACTCACTTTGAATCCGATTACGGAGCCACGCCCAAAGTCGAGCTACCCATAGGTACGCGATACACTATGGTTTGTCCGGATGGCGGCCAAAAAGCATGGGTTGGTTTCACCGGTGCAGTTGAAGGAAATCCATTCTACGATATCTGTCGATCTCAGTTTGACGTCAGCATTGACGGTGACTGGAAAAAGCTTTTACAGGATCATCGTGGATTTCACTGGATGATGGCCGTGGGTGACTATTCGCAGGAAATGGAGTTTGCATGTCCTAAAATCGGGATTGAGTGGAATAATGTATCGCAAGTGGCGTGAATAAATCAGGCCAGAGGGACTACGCTGCATTGGCGGCCTAACGATATGTTATAAATGATTAGGAGGAATGAATGAAATTATCAATAATTGAACGAGAGATATTTAATTTCATAGAGAAATAATATCTTTTCCCCCTCCGGCCCAAGTTGTACTTGGATCGGAAATAACAATAAAAGTTGTAGAATTCTAAAGAAAGAAAATAACCAATGGAAAAGAAAAGCGAAATGACTCAACTAGAAATGAAATCACTGATTAGAAAAATCATTATCAGATTTTCATTTCTTCCTATTTTCCTTGGGCTTCTTATTCTTTTACCTGCAGGAACATTTAACTATTGGCAAGTATATATTTACTTCGCAGTTCTTGTTGTTCCTATGATTTTTGTTTTGTTCTATTTTCTACAAAATGACCCAAAATTTTTAGAACGACGTACAAAAGCAAAAGAAAAGGAAAAGCAACAATTTTTCATTTCAATACTGATTACTTTGATTTCTCTTGCAGGATTCATTATTCCAGGCTTAGATCACCGTTTTAACTGGTCTAATGTGCCAACATACATAACTATCTCAGCAGACATAATCATTTTATTGGGCTATCTGATTATTTTTTTTGTATTCAAGCAGAATAGTTACGCATCGCGAATAATTGAGGTAGATGAAGATCAAAAGGTAATATCTACCGGCCTATATGCAATTGTTCGTCATCCAATGTATATTGGTGTACTAATAATGTATGGGCCAACATCAATTGCACTTGGTTCATATTGGGGAGTAATCCCTTTCGCTCTTCTTCCCGTTTTCCTTATATTAAGAATTCTTAATGAGGAAAAAGTTTTATCTGAAAATTTAAAAGGATACAAAGAATATTGTCAACAAACCAGATATAGGTTAATCCCATTTATATGGTAGTAAAAAATTATATTAAGCAGTGACTGAATACTATTGACAAGTATATGCTTTTCAACCTTCCGAAGGTTTTTCTAATGATCACGGAAAAACTGCCGAATTCCCTGCAATTGGAAGGGTAACCTTCGGAAGGATAAAATATGCTCGGACGGCAGACCTCAGGAGATTGTCGAAAAACTCCGGTTACCGATCCCGAAACATCTGGAGAGTCACCGGGTGTTTTTCATGCATTGTTATTTCGTACCTTACACACCCGGGGTCCCGAAAAAGATCGGGACACCCGGGGTGGGGTGCAGACCTTTTCGGAAATAACCATAAAAGTTGTACTTTTCAACTCCCAATAGATTCCTCAATAAAAAAATACAGACTTTGTCCCTTTCAATTCATTTTTTAGTTGACATGCGAGTTTATAGATATTATATTTAAACATTCAACCCGGCGCCCCCAGATGCCGGGTGTCTGGCCCTCAACCAGATAAATGTCCGGTGACCTCTCCCCCGTCTTGCGCATTGCAAGATTGACCTTGGTCCCCATAGGATCATGGTAGACACCGGACGTTTTTTTATGTGAAGATTAACCTTCCGAAGGTTTTCAGAATGCGCATGGAAAAACAGCTGGATTTCCCCCAACCGGACGGGCAACCTTCGGAAGGTTAATCAGATCCTACTCATACTTCAACGATTCAATCCGCAAAAAGACGGATTTCATCTCTTTTGATCCTATTCGTACTTCAACGATTCAATCCGCAAAAAGACGGATTTCATCTCTTTTAATCCTACTCGTACTTAAGGGATTCAATCCGCAAAAAGACGGATTTCATCTCTTTTGATCCTACTCGTACTTAAGGGATTCCACCGGATTGGCCCTCGCTGCACGCATGGCCTGATAGCTCACGGTAAGCAGGGAAATAACCACGGCTGCCACACCGGCGCTCACAAAGACCCACCATGCCAAGTTCGTCCGATACGCGTAGATGTTCATCAACCGGTTCATCACATAATACGCCGCAGGCCAGGCCAGGGCATTGGCAATCCCCATAAGGATGAGAAACTCCCTGGACATCAGCACATTGATCCTGAACACGGATGCACCCAACACCTTCCGGATGCCGATCTCTTTGGTGCGCTGTTCCGCCATGAACGATGCCAGCCCGAACAGACCGAGGCAGGAAATGAAAATCGCCAGGACCGTAAAATTCTTGAAAATATCACCGATGCGGGCGTCACCGCTGTACTGAGCTTCGAATACATCATCCAGGAACTGGTAATTATTCGGATATCCGCCGCCATACTCCATCCATGCCGTTTCGATAAAATCCAGCGATGACTGGATCTGCCCTGGGCTCAGACGAACGAACACCCAGTTATGGGGCCAGTCCGTGGTCAGCAGAAACGCGATTGGGCCGATTGCCGTGTGCAGCGACCGGGAATGAAAATCCTTGACCACACCGATGATCCGTCCCTCCCGGGTCCACATGGAAATCATTTTGCCTAAGGGCGGCTGCAGCTTCGTATAATTCACAAGGGCTTCGTTGACGATATAATTCTGTGCATCCGTGGAATAGTCCATGGAGAAACTCCGTCCCTCGATCATCTCCATCCCGAATGTCTTGAAATAATCATAATCGACGGTGACAAAATTCATCGTCTCATACTGTTCCGGTCCGCGCCCTTCCCAGTAAAATGGATTGATATTCCCCACGTTTGTGGGCGTATTGCCGGCCGCCGTCACCGACACGACATTCGGATTCTGCAGGAGCGCATTCTTGAATCCCTGATAACCGGAACGAAGTTCCGAGTTCAAGGGGATACGGATCAGGTTCTCCCGATCGAAGCCCAGATCCGTATTCCGGATAAAATTCATCTGCCGCTGTATCATCACCGAACCGATGATCAGGACGATGGCCACTGTAAACTGGAAAACCACCAGGATACGCCGAAGGGTAGAATTCTTGGCGCCCGACGAGGCCGTCTCCCGCAGAACCGCAATGGGTTTGAAAGAGGAAAGCAGGAGAGCGGGATAACTCCCTGACACGATACCCGTAAAAACGGCGATGACCAGTAGCCCGAACAGGATGGAAATGTTTTTTACCGGATTGATGGAAAGCTGCTTCCCTGCCAGCTGATTGAAGTGGGGTAGTACCAGCATGACCATCAAAATGGCCAGGATAAATGCAAAACACGACAGCAGCACAGACTCCCCGAAAAACTGCCGGATGATGTTCATGCGTCCGGCACCGACGGTCTTTCGCATGCCGACTTCCCTGGCCCGGTTGCTGGCACGGGCCGTGGTCAGATTGATGAAGTTGATGCAGGCGATGATCAGGACGATCACGGCAATGAACGAAAAGAGATACACATACAGAATCGGTCCGGTATCGTTCAAACCGTATAGATGCATGCGTTCAATGGGCTGGAGGTCATTGGTCACCTCTTTGGTCTCGATGCGCGTGTCATACTTTAACTCGGTTCCTGCGATTTTCTGCCGCAGATCGTCCAGATCCACATCCTCCTGCAGCACCACGTAAGAATCGGAACCCAGCCACCAGGAGAGGTCCATGCGCTCGCCCGCGAAACGGAACGGAACCAGCATGGCAAACTGCATCGACGAATTGGACGGAGGATCCTTTATCACACCGGTGACGGAGTGCTGACTCTGATTATTGATGGTGATGATGTGACCCACCGGATCCATATCCCCGAAATATTTACGTGCCGCAGTTTCAGTGATCACGACCGTTTCCGTGGTGGACAACGCAGTGAGAGGATTTCCTTGCTTCAGAGAAAATGAAAACATCTCCAGAAAATCCGGATCGATGAGTGCCACCTGTTCATAGAAAGCCTTATCCTGATACCCGATGAGCAGTTGCCTGTTCAGGAATCTCGAATTTTTCCGGATCTCGGGGAAATCCTGCTTCATAACCCGACCCAGGGAAAAAGGCGTACTGGAAGACCAGGCCCCGTCCCGATGAGAGACGATGCGGTAGAGCCGGTCTGAATGCTCGTGGAACCGATTATAGCTCAACTCATCCTGAATCCAGAGGTAGAACAGGGTGCAGCAAGCCATACCTACGGCCAGGCCCATGATGTTGATGGCCGAATATCCGGCATGTTTCTTCAAATTTCGAAAAGCGATCTTAAAATAATTTTTGAACATGACGACACTCCATACCATTGATTTGAGAAGGGAAATGATCATTAACCTGCTGATTTGCAGCAGATACTGAAAAAAAGCGAGTAGCCTCCCCTCTTGTGCAGCCGTGTAGTGGTAGGCTTCTTCGAAATCCCCTGCCAGGGATTCCCGGTACTTTTCCTGAACGACATGCTGCAGTAAAAAGGAAAATAATTTGGGTGGTCGCTGCGTCATCGGCGGTTCCTCAGGCTACGATGTAGCCAGTCTGGTGTAATCCTGCCAGAGGGCATCGTGGATGCGCTTGTACTCTCTTAGGACCCTGAATCCCATCCGGCTGAGCTGATAGATTTTCTTGCGCCTCCCGCCCCGAATGGCCGTCGCCTCTCCCCAGGCGCTCTCCACCAGACCGTTGGTTTCCAGCCGGCTTAAAGGGAGATGTATGGAAGTGAGAGAAATTTGCTTATGCATCACCCTGGACAGGTACGCCTGAATGGCGACGAGATAGGCATCCTCTCCCAGCTGAAGAATGGACAGAAGGATCCGCTCCTCATTCTGAGTAATCGTTTTCATACTATTTCCTGTGATTGATTTCTTTCAAGAACCTTTAAACATATCAATATACGCAGGACCGGATGATTTGTTTCAAGAAGCTTAAAGGATATCGGATTAAGATTCATTAGATTACTCATGGAATTGGTTTTGAGACAGAAAGGGATTCGGGAATAGGGATTGGGGATTTGGTGTGTGAATTGTAAATGGATGGTGGATGGTGAATACTGAAGCTGATCAGAAGATCAGATTATCAGTGGGAAGGAAATCAGTAAATCAGAGGATCGGGGAAAAAAACAATTCTGATATTCCGGTATCCTGATCTCCGCTGACTGATTTGCTGATAACCTGATATGCTGTTGAAAGGACATCAGAAGAACAGGAGATCAGTGGGAAGGGTACCACAATCAGAAAATCAGGTGGTGTGTATCTGCCTGATACGCTGGTATCCTGATGACCTGCTCACTGATTCTCTGATAAACTGATATGCTTTATTCCGGAAGGATGGGTCATTATAGAAGGATGAAATGTTACAGACTCCAGACCTCAGAGGTTTCCAAAACCTCTGAGGTCTTTATATAAAATTCCGATTCTATTGTCAGAAGCATCACACTTCCGACCCGATGTGTTCTTATTCATTCTCGACAGAAAACCGAATAATGAATGTCGTACCTTTGGTCCTTCTGATTTCCAGTTTTGCTTCAATTTGCTCGGTTAAAATGTTGACCAGTTCGAGACCCAAAGTATCAGAGGTTTCGATGTCCACCTTTTCCGGCAACCCCACGCCATAATCTTGAACCGTCAATTTATAAGACTTGTCTTTCAACTGCCGGAAAGCAATTTTGATGCGGCCCGATTTCCTCCCGGGAAACGCATGTTTATAGGCATTTGTGATCAGCTCGTTGAGAATTAACCCGCAAGGGACCGCATACGTGACATCGAGAAACACATTGTTAACCATTAGCTCTAAAGCAATGTCCTTATCAATTGCATAGAACTGCTTCAATTTAAGCGATATGGTCTTAATATAAGGCTTCATATCGATCTTCGAGAGATTATCCGAACCGTAGAGCTGCTCATGCACAAGGGCCATGGAGTAAATCCGGTTTCTGCTCTCCTCAAAGGCGGCCATTGCCTGTTCTTTGTTATTAATTTTAGTGGATTGTAGACTGAGCAGACTGGTGATCACATTCATATTGTTCTTAACGCGGTGATGAATTTCCTTGAGCAGCACGACTTTTTCTTTCAGGTCTTTCTGAATTTGTTCCTCGGCCTGTTTGCGCTCGGTGACATCCTCATAGACGGCCACCACTTCTCCGCTTCGGAGGCGATAGACGTAGTTCTCCCGCCATCCCTGGATCCGATCATCCTGGTATATGGTGCTGGGGTAATGCTCCGGTTTGCCCGTCCCCCAGACGCGGCGGAATACATCCAGTATCCTGAATTCCTCAACACCGGGGAAGACCTCGGTCACACGCCTGCCAAGCACGTCCTCCCTGCGGATGCATTCGATTTCCGCTCCACGGGGATATTGAAATCCCGGAAGACAAAATCTTCTCCGTCATCCACCGCTTCGTAGACAGCCACCCCGCTGTTGGTGTGTTCGAATATCCCCCGGAACCGCTCCTCGCTCTCCCGTAGCGCTTCCTGAATCCGGTATTCATCAGCCACATCCCTGAACACCAGAACCACACCGATGATATTGCCGGCGGTATCCCGAATGGGCGAAGCGGAATCGGTGATCTGATATTCCGTCCCATCCTTTGCCATGAGCATGGTATGATTGTCAAGACCCCCGATCTCACCGTTTTCGAGTATCTTCCTGATTGGATTGACGGGTTTTTTGCCGGTCCTGGCATTGACGATATTGAAGACTTCAGTGAGTGGTTTGCCCTCTGTTTCCTCGAATGTCCGGCC
>CAZYTI010000130.1:0-8632 GCA_964650065.1 uncultured bacterium | reverse complement strand
GACCATGAGACCCAGATTGAAGAAAACGGAAATGAACAGCAACGAGACGCCAATGATGATGAGCAGCCTGAGGAAATTGTCTGATTGAAATAGAGGAATGATACCGGAAAGACTCAAAATGATGATACTGATGAGCATGGCCACTGCAAAGGGAATCAGAAATGTGAAGAAATTGCCCAGATACTTTCCGATAATGATCTGATATCGTGGGATGGAATTGGACAAGGCCAGAGCCAGAGTACCCTCTTCTTTCTCCCGCGTGGTGGCATCAAAGGTGAACAGAATGGCCAGCAGACTCATGACGACACTGATGCTGAAGAGAAAATCCATCTTTCCGAACAGGATGGACAGGGGCGCATCCATGGTGCGATTGTTGCCAAGCTGAAGTCCGTCCTTTCGAGTAGATACAATCTCATTCGGCAACGATTTGTCCAGACCACCGGCAAAAATGCTGAAAGGAGAGGGTGGCCGCAATCCCTTGGCTTCAACGTCTATGGCATTTTTCATCCCTTGAATACTCTCACGATAAAGATTCATGGACTGTTGATAATCATTGAGGCTGTTCTTATACGCCTTGGTGCCAACGAAGATACCCAGAGGGATGAGGACGACACAGAGAAGCAGTGTGATGAAAAAGCGGAAGCTCAGCAAGTTGTCTAAAAGTTCTTTTTTAATGATATTCCGTAACATGTCCGTGCTCCATTTTTATACTTGCTCTGGTTAGTATTGACTGGTTTCCTAATAATGGTACATGATACAGGATTCAAGATACACGATACAGGATATCCTGTATGTTATTGCCAAAATGAAAAGATGTTGTTTCTATCCTGTATCTTGCATCGTGCATCTCGGATCCTTAACAGATCATCGGATCTTTTTTATCTTACGTCGTACCTCAAGAATGCCACGTACGCCCCTGTAAAAAAAATGATGTTGAAAAGGCAGAGTAAAAGCATATCCAGCCAGATAAACTCAAGTCTATCTGTAAAATTTCTTTTTGTCTGTTGGAACTGAGGAGGAGGATTGTCATCCTTAAAATTGGAGGAACTGCCCGTGTAGTTTTTTAATTTGACCTTGAAAACATTGTCATACACATGGTCACGCATGTCTTCCTCGAATCGTCGAGCCGCTTCTTTGATCACCGGTTCTTCCATCAGACCCGTTCCGGCGAGGGTGCTCATGGCATACATATAACAGCTCACCGGGGAGAGCCGGGAAATATTCATCGCAATGGTCGATTGGCGCTGTTTTTCGTTCTGATGATCCTGTTCGAGTTGGGATACTCTTGTTTTTCTGAGTTGGGTGTATTTATCTTCTACGGCCACACGTTCTGACATGAAGGTTTGTGTTGCCGGATCCCATCGGGTCGAGTCGGGGGTGCTCATGGGCGAGCCGCGATCACCACCCACGCGTTCCCAAAGTTCCGTATGTTCCCCCCTTTCGTCTCGATCCAGGCTTTTGAGCATGGTGGATTTTTCCAATGAGAATACCATGTCTGATTTGACAGGATGGATGACCTCGGCAATCATCGTACTGATCCTGGGGAATGCCAGGGTGGAGAAAACCCATAGGAGCAATAATATGACAATGGCGGTTGAACTCCGGTGGGTCAGAGTCGAGATGAGAAGACCCAGGTTAAAAAATACAGCGATGAGCAACATAGATGAAAAGATCATGAACAGAAAGAGTGGAAGATGCTCACCGGAAAATAGAGGAACTGTGCCCGAGAAAACGAGTATGAGGGTTCCGAGAAGCAAAGAGATCAAAAAGGGGATAAATAGAACGATATAGTTGCCCATGAATTTACTAAGGAGAATGATATGGCGCGGTACGGTATTGGACAGAGTGAGTTTTAGTGTGCCCATTTCTTTTTCCCCGGCCACCGCGTTGAAGGTAAAGAGTATTGCAAGAAGGGAGATTACAATACTGACGTTAAAGAGGAGATCTATTTTCCCCAGAAGCAGTGAGTGAGGATTGTTCACGCCACGATCGTTGGAGTAATTGATCCCGTCCTGGGGATCGGAATGTATGGTTGTGGGAAGATGGTATTCCAAACCCAACGAGAAAATACTGAAAAGGGAAGGCTTCCGAAAACCTTTGCCACCGCTTCGAGATACACTTCTTTCTGTGGGATGATCTTGCTGGTAAATCCGAACCGACTGTTGATAACTGTTCAATCGTTTTTCATAATCCTTGAGATTCACGTACATGCCTACAGGTATGAGAATCAGACAGAGGATGAGAGCCACCGTAAACCGTAGGCTCAGAAGACTGTCATGGATCTCTTTTTGGAGGAGTGTGCGAAACATGGATTTATCCTCATTATAAATCCGATTAATTCGAATGCCACGAAGTCACAAAGACACAAAGGATTCAAAAATAAATTTCTATATTGTTTCGAGATAGGTATTAGAAATTATTATTTGAGTCATGATACGTTTCCATTGTTTTTTCTTAGTGTCTTAGAGCCTTGGTGGCTATGTTTAATGTTTAAATCAAACCTAAATAAAAGCGATTGCCTTCGATGATAGCGTTAATTTGGACGAGTCCAAGAGTTGTTTTTCAATTTTTAGGGTGTAGGTCCGGCTTTGAGTCCTGTTTCTCATTTTTTCTACCTCCTCTTTTTAACCACGGAGTTCCACAGAATAACACGGAATGTAGACAATAATCATTTTCTTACTCTGTGACATTCCGTGGTACTCCGTGGTGAAAAAATTACCTTCGGGAGAGTCTGATCCCAAAGATGACGATCCCAACGACGAGCCCGATGAGGAGCAAGATGAGGATGATACTCCCCAGGAGGGGCGTTTTGGCCGAGATCTGAATTCGAACGGTCTTGTCCTCGGTCTGGACGGGTCGGTTATCGGCCATCGCTTCGGTCTTAATTTTTACTTCCTGTGCTCCCACACCCACATCGGATGGCGGGATAAAGGTCAATTTGACCTGCAGCTCTTTTTCCACCTCGAGACTGGAAATGAGATCCGGGACGATTTCCGAACGCCAGTTCAAAGGATTGTCAGTGGAAATACGAATGTTATCCAGACGACGGGTCCCACTGTTTTTCACGTTGATCGTCATTTCCACTTGCTCACCTGTTTTGATCTCATGATAGAGGGTAGGAGCCAGGATTTCGATGCGCCCTACACCTCGAGGAATGAGTTCGAGTTGCACTTTTCCGCCCTGAATGGCATCGATTTCCTGATGGGAGTAGGTCCTCGTTCGCGTATTTCCCAATTTATTAAATTCCTCTTGTGCCAATACCAGGGCGTGAAAAATGAGGGGTTTGTCGATGACCACATCTTCATCGTCTCTATCGGGTAGATAGGTTCTCAACGATAACCGTTTGGTGTTGGCTCCTTGCAAGAAATTGATTTGCGAGAGCCGCGCATTGGTCTCGGAATCGATGAAGTCGGCTCCAATCTGTCTTGGCAGGTTGAGTACAACGAGTCTGTATGCATCGTCTGATGAGGAAAATTGTTCCAACGTCAGATCGAATGTGGCCTGGGAACCTAAATTGGCCTCCTGAGAAAACTGGCTGGAATTGATGTCCACGATATTGGCACTGGCATCTTTTTGCAGATAGATATTTTTTTGGTCCGATCTGCCACTGTAATTCAGGTTTACCTGCAGACTCTCCACATCCCGAAGGAGCTCGAAGTCTGCAAGGGCGGTTTCACCCAAATCTATCGTGGGAATGCGTCTTTCATACGGGCTCCCAATAATGGTCTTGTCTTCGAGATTGACCAAGGAGATAAAAACGTTGTAGATTTTACTCGATCGCATCTCCGGAGAGAATACATCGAAGTGCTCTTCGAACTGGTCCAGGTATTCCTGGTTTCCCTCCATGGTCGAACGGAGGGTGATCTTGACATGTCTCTTTCCCCTCCTCGTTTGGTACTTAATGGCTTTTTCGACGATGATGTATGATTGCTGGGCCATGACACGAAGTATAAGCTTCTGGTAATCGACTTCACGGCTGAGCAGCTCATTCTTCGATTGGTTGTACTGGTTTTCTGAGATGGCTTTGTTTTCGAACAGCTTCTTGTCGTTTTCGAAATTATCCCTGGCGATCTCGTAGGAGGCTTTGGCCTTTTTTAGATCCAAAATGAGAGAGGCTTGATCCTGCTGACCGGTGACAGGTTTGGTAATACCCATAAGAAGGGCCATGATTAAAAGTGTTGGCATCATCCTTTGGAAATGTCTCTTCATTTTTTACTCCTCTTCTTGAAAGTAGTCGTCCATTAAATAACTGCGATTATTTTTAAAATCCCACATGGTTTTTCTCTTCAGATCGGCTACGGCACGCTGGTAGGTGATGAAGGCGTTCAGGTAATCCAACTGGGATTGAGCCAGCCGCTCCTGTTCACGACCCAGATCCTGGCTGGTCAGATCCCCGTTCTCGAAACGCAAGCGACTGATCTCATAGCTGCGCTGTGACACTTCCTGGTTTCTTTCATGGATTTCGAGACGATTCTTTGCCTCTTCGACGCTTCGGATAATATCACGGACTTCACGAATGATGGAAATGCGCTGGTTCTCCAGATCGAGTTCTTCCCTCCGTAGATTGGCCTCCTCGCGTTGTACTCTCGCCGAACCTCTTCCCCAATCGAGAATGGGATAGGAGAGGGTGAAAGTGATTCCGCGATTGGGTGGACGGTCCACAAAGTTGTCAAAGGAAGATTCGAAAAGAGCCCCAGTCGACCCTTCTCCAAGGGTACTGACACCCGTGATGTCGTAGTAGGCCGTAATATCCCCTCGTAATTCACGTTCTCGCTCTGCGCGGTCCAGTTCAATTTTTTGAAGATCTACGTTCAATTGGGCTTCGTTGAGTTCCAGTCTATTTTTGATCGCTTCTTCCATGGCCTTGGCCAGATTGATCTGAAAACTGTCGTATTGCAGGTCCGTGAGGATTTGAAAGTCTTCTTCCAGATCTATGCCGATGAGTTGCTTGAAGCTGTCCTTCTCCCGTTCCAGTCTACCCAGACTTTCGGAAAGGTTGGCCTGGTTGGTCGATGCAGCGACTTCGTTGATCAGGACCTCCCCTTCGGGGATACGCCCGGTTTCCAATTTCAGTCGTGAGATGCGGAGGGATTCTTCCGAGTTTTTCAGAATTTCTCTGTTGATTTCCACGACACGGGTGGCACGGTAGAGATTATAGTATCCCTGGGTTACATTGTAAATAATATCCATCTGTCCCCGGGTGAAATAACTGGAGGAGAGTTCATACCGGTATCTTGCCTCCTCGAGATTTTCGCGGAGGGTGTTCCGGGTAAAAATGGGTTGATTGAATCTGAGACTCAAACTGGAATATGCCTGGTCCGTCTTCAATTTCATATAATCCTGCATTGCCAGACTCGTGGTGAGGTTGTTGCGATACAGCAGGGAAGTCAGTGCGAAATTACCCCCGGTGGGTAGGATGTAGGTGAATTGTAAATTCCCGCCGATTTGCATGGATCCAAAGGAATTGTAGACGGGTAATCCGTCGGGTGTTTGTACCTGAATCACATTTTCATTCCATCTTGGCGCGAATATACTCCAATCGAGACGGGGTTTAAACTGGGCCTGGTAATAATTGAAATACTGCTGCATGGCCGTTTTATTCTCGGAGTAGGATTTTACCGTGTAGCTTCTGTCGAGTGCAATATTGATCGCCTCCTCATAAGTCAATATTCTGGCCTGCTGGCTCCATCCCGATGTTTGAGCCAAGAAGAGGAATAACAAGCTCAACATCATGGTTCTGTGTTTTGTCTTCATATGACAATGACTCCTGTTTGTAGCCCGATGATTGCTGTATTGGATATAATTGTTTGATACCAATATTTGCAAGATGTATACCAGAAAAAATTGCCAGATTCAACAGTGGATTCAAAGTATTAAATATCAGCACTTTACTTAAGATATGAATAAAAAGAAGGACCAAGGATATAATGAGATTTGAGTAAACCGTTACCCAAAAGTCGAGGTCATTGTTACCCAAAAATGGGTTGCATAATTGGAAAATTTTAGTAAATTGGAAATTGTTCTTATGCCTGAATTCCTTAATTAATCGTAACTATTCAGGTTAATAGGTTCAGAGTTCAAGGTTCAGAGTTATTAATTTTACGCTCTTAGTATTTTTTAAGATAATAGCGTAAAAATCTTATAAATTTTGCATTAGACTTTGAATCAATTTCTTCTGCAATAATTGTTCAATCTTCATTACTTCAAACCTTGAACCAGAAAATGGGCAACTGATCAACCGAGGATAAAACAATGTTCTGTCCAAAATGTCGATACGAATATAAACCGGGCGTGAAAGTGTGTCCGGATTGCAACGAAAACCTGGTCGAGGAACTTCCTGAGGACGAGGAGGAGCTGCATCCGGATTTATCTTTTGTCCCCTTGCCCAATCTTCCCGGTCGCGTGTATGCGGAAATGGTCAAAGAAGTGCTGGAAAAAAGGGGCATACCCTGCTACATTCGATCCGAAGGTGTAGGAGACGCTATCCAATTCTCGGGTACGACGCCCCGAGAAGGCATTCAATTGTTTGTGCCCGAAGACCGGTTGGAAGAGTGCCTGCAGATTCAACATCAGATGTTGGATCACATTTGATGTTTGGGATTTGTCATTTGGAATTTTAAACACGAAGATTCAGCTAAGTTTCAATTAAGTTCAGCAGGAAAATAATTAAAATATTTAGGGAATAAGTATGGCTAAAACCACGATCCAATCCCCCAAGGGTGTCAAAGATGTGCTGCCGGATGAGCAGTCTTTCTGGCAACGTGTAGAAGATACCATTCGTCGAATCGTAATACTTTATGGATATGACAGGTTGGACCTTCCGGTTTTTGAAGAAACGGCCCTCTTTCAACGGGGTGTGGGAGAAGGAACCGATATCGTCGAAAAAGAAATGTATACTTTCAGGGACAAGGGAGGGAATCTGATTACGTTGCGGCCTGAATTGACCGCAGGTATCGTTCGGGCTTACCTGCAGCACGGGATGGCCAGCCGTCCCAAACCGGTAAAGGTCTGGACAATGGGTCCGGTATTCCGTTATGAACGGCCTCAGGCCGGCAGGTTCCGGCAGCATACTCAATTCGATGTGGAAGCCCTGGGTGACCAGGATCCTGCCCTGGATTTTGAAATCATGTCTATCGCCTATCAACTTTACGATGAACTGGGTTTCAAGAATCTCAGCTTTCAAATCAACAGCATCGGTTGTCCCCGGTGTCGTCCGGCTTATCTTGTTAAACTCGTTGCCTACTACAAGGAGCACCTGGGTGAAATCTGTAAAGATTGTATGGCAAGAATCGAGAAAAATCCCCTTAGACTCCTGGACTGTAAGCAATCGCAATGCCAGCCGGCCATCGAAGGGGCACCTCCGATCTCCTCTTCTCTATGTCAGGAATGTGAAACGCATTTCCGGGCCCTACGTCAGTATTTAGATGACAGGCAAAGGTCCTATGAGATCAACCATCGTCTGGTTCGGGGACTGGATTATTACACAAAGACGGTGTTCGAAGTATGGGCTCAGGGTATTGGTGCTCAGAATGCCGTATGCGGCGGTGGTCGTTACGATGGTCTGTCCGAGGCCATCGGTGGTCCACCCCTTCCAGCCGTCGGTTTTGCCTCCGGCCTCGAAAGAATCGTGATGACCCTGAAGAATCAGGTGGAATCGGATCAAGCCAATCCAATAACTGTTTATTTTGCCTCCCAGGGAGAAAAGCCAAAAGACAAATGTGTCGAGTTGCTCGCCCGGCTTCGAGAGGCGGGTGTGAGTGGGATCATGGGCTATGGGAATCGAAGTTTGAAAGCCCAGCTTCGTGAAGCCAATCGGCGGGATGCCAAATACGCCATCATTCTGGGTGATGAAGAATATGCCCAAAACAGGGTCCAGGTCAAGACCATGGAGGGTGGCGATCAGGAGTTGTTGGCCTGGGATGATTTGTTGACTTACTTCCAACAGAAAGGACTCACTTTTTGACAGAGGGGGAGACTCGTTTTCCGACAATCGGCCACCTGTTTGTTATTCTAACCGTAACATTTCTACTCATCATCATATTAGAGGTTCTATGGGGACCCTCGTTCAACGAGGTAAAAATGCTCCTTTCAGAATCTCTCATCATCGTGCCCGCTTTGGTTCTTGTATTCTGGAAAAAGTATTCGTTTCGGAATGTCTTTAGATGGAAGCCCGTGGATAGTCATGTCCTCCTGGTGAGTGGGGCAATTGGATTGGGGTTGAGCATTGTCATCGATGAAGTGGATTGCCTCATACAGAAAATCATGCCCATGCCCGATGAACTGATCGAGGGTCTCGAAGCGATGATGAGAACCGATTCGGTGTTCGGGTTCATGATCATGGCGCTGGCCGTCGTAATCGTGGCTGCCCTCGTCGAAGAGATGCTCTTCCGTGGATTATTCCTGGGAGTACTGGAACATAAGATGGAGATCCCCAGGGCGATTCTCATCTCATCGTTGATATTTGCATTTATCCATTTGAATCCCTGGTGGTTTGTGGAGATCCTGATTCTCGGTGTACTTCTGGGTGTGATGGCGTTGAGAAGTAAGAGTATTTTTCCGGGTGTGGTCGTTCAAGGATTGAATAATGCACTGGCTTTATTCCTGGTGAATACCGATGCGGCAAATCTGGATT
>CAZYTI010000129.1:0-8674 GCA_964650065.1 uncultured bacterium | reverse complement strand
TTACCGATGGGGATTTAAGGCGCCTCATGGAAAAACGACACGATATATGGGACCTCACTGCAAAGGAGGTCATGACAAATCATCCAAAGTGTGTATATATAGGCATATTGGCTGCCCAGGCCCTTCATGTTATGGAAGAGTACAGTATAAATGCTTTAATCATTGTGAATGAGAATGGGGGCCCTGTAGGTATGGTTCACATTCACGATTTGATCAAGGCGGGACTCGCATGATGAGGTTCGCATGATGGGTTTGATGATGAAGGATCGTGTATTCATTATTAGTCTACTCATGTTCGTGTTGATCGTTTCATTCCATGGATGTGATCTGGACAAGGAGAAGGCGATTCCGGAAGCCAGCGATGGGAGTGAGTATCCGAGTCAGGAAGGTTGGAATTCCAAAATATATATTTCGAATGCGGGTCGACTTCAGGCCAAGGTGCATTACGGTCATATGATAAAATACGATTCTCAAAAACTTTACCTTTTTGATGAAGGTGTTGAGATCGATTTCTACGATGTGGAAGGAAATCATACCTCCCATCTGATATCAGAACGCGGTGAATATTTCGAAACCACAGAGGATGTGATTGGCAAGGGAAATGTGGTGGTCGTATCCGACAGTGGACTCACACTTCGAACCGAGGAACTTCGTTGGAATAACCGGAGAGAAAAAATCATCTCTGACACACTCATCATGCTGACCACACCGGAACACGACACACTCTACGGTATGGGATTTGAGTCCAATGCTGATTTAAGTCACCGGGTCATCCACAAACCATGGGGGAAGAGTGAAAAGCGAATCGATCTTGAAAAGCTCGATGAATCTTTTTCAAAACCATCCCCGGCCGATACGTCAATGACTCCCGATTCTACCAGGATTGAGATAAAATGAGGGATTGTCTAAATAAAATTATTTTGATTATTGTACTTCTGTCCGGTTTTGGAGCATCGATGTTATTTTCACAAAACACACAAAAGGGACAGCAGGAACACCTTCGATTGGTGGATGAAGCCGATAGCCTTGTCATCCATACCTATGGAGGCCGGGATGTTTGGGAAATTTGGGGACACGTTCATCTGGAACAGGGTGAGGCGAAGCTCACGTGTGATAGAGCTCGATGGTGGCAGAAAGACGATAAAGTTCTCCTCAATGGCAATGTGATGATCTACGATGGAAAACGGACATTGAGAGCCGATCGTGTCGATTATGATGGCCAAACACGTACGGAAAGGGCTTTCGGAAATGTATCTCTGGAAAAAGGAGATAAAAAATTAAACGCCAGGAGACTGATTTACAATCAGGAACTGGAGCGGGTATCGGCTTTTGAGGATGTGGTCATTACTGATCTCGTTGAGCGGGCATCCATCAAAGGGAGTAGAGCCATTTTTGAACGACTCCTGGACTATGGTCTGATCGAGGGAAGACCTCAATTGACCAAGGTGGATACCGTCTCTAATGAAAAATTGGTTGTTCATGGGATAAAAATGGAAGCTTGGGGAGAAGACAACCGGGTAGAGGTGACCGATAGTGTGATGATTGAGAAAGGGGACTTAAAAGCGATCTGTCGCAGAGCTGACTTTCGATCCGATGAAAATCTGCTTGTTTTAAAAGAGTCTCCTACCCTTTGGCATCGGGATCACAAAATGAAGGGTGACCGTATTGATATTCGTTTGGAGGATCTCAGTTTCCAGGGCGGTGTGATTCAAGGTAAGGCTGAGATTATCTCAACGGACAGTGAGTTTGAGGATATAATGAGAGGGGAAAAGATCACCATGGATGTCCGCCTGGATACGATTCGAAAAGTTATCGTTCAAGGCCAGGCCAGCAGCCGCTACCATTTTTTGGAAGAAGGAGATCAGGGACAGGATGATCAGGGTGTGAATGAAGTGAATGGCGATCGTATCACACTCACCTTCGATGGAGATCGTATAGAGAGAGTGAAAGTCGAGAGTGATCCCGGGCAATGTCTGGGTACCTTTACTCCGAAAACAGAGGAAACCAAAACAGCTGAAAAAGGGAAAGATCCATGAGGGGTGGTGAACAATCGGGGGACCACAGTTCAATAGAAACATTAGAGACGCAATCGCTCGTGAAAGTCTATCGAAGAAGACGCGTTGTAGATAGCGTTTCCATCGATGTAAAGAGGGGAGAGATTGTCGGTCTCCTGGGTCCCAATGGGGCTGGAAAGACGACGACTTTCTACATGATCACAGGAATGATCCGCCCCAATGAGGGCGAAATTTTTTTTGACCAACAGGACATCACGAAATTGCCCATGTATCAGCGGGCCAGGATGGGTATTGGATATCTTTGCCAGGAGCCGTCTATCTTTCGAAAATTGACTGTGGAAGACAATATCCTGGCCATATTGGAAACACTTAAAATAGACAAGCATGAAAGAAAACAGCGATTAGAAATGCTTCTTCAAGAACTGTCCATTGACCACTTGGCCAAACAGAAAGCCTATACGCTTTCAGGTGGGGAGAGGCGTCGTGTTGAGATAACCAGGGCATTGGTAACGAAACCCAAGTTTATCTTGTTGGATGAACCCTTTGCAGGGATCGATCCCATTGCCGTAGAAGACATTCAGAAGATTGTTCAACACTTGAAGGAATTGGGCATAGGCGTTCTTATTACGGATCATAATGTACATGAGACACTATCTATTACGGACCGTTCTTATCTTCTGTATGAAGGAAAAATATTGAAGTCGGGAACATCCGAATTTCTGGCAAATGATGAAGAAGCACGAAAAATCTACCTGGGTAAGAAATTTCGGCTGGATCGTTATTCGGAGGTTCGTAACTAATTTAATTGACAATTGATTATTGATTATTTCAAATAGGAATAGGAATTATTTTACTGATAATTTTAAAAAGCCAAGGGGAGGTAGACCTCGCAAGTGGTTAAGGAATTCATATGATGCAGATGAGCCAACGATTACTTTTACAGCAAAAACAGAGTCCTCAGCAAGTTTTACTGTCCACACTGTTGCAACTTCCCGTGCTCCGTCTCGAGCAGCGGATCAAGCAGGAATTGGAATTAAATCCACTTCTTGAGATGGATTTGGAAATTGAACAGGAAATGGAGATGCGGGAGGAAAAAGACGAAGACGAAGCTGCCGAGGATGATGAGGAGGAGGAGGAAGAGGAGATCGACTGGGAGGAGATCCTGAACGATGAGGATAATTTCGAAATCAAGCAGCCGAGGGAAAAGAGAGATGAAGAGATCGATCGACCCGAGCCCGCTCCCATCACTTTGATGGATCACCTTTTTGAACAGCTTCACCTGGCTCCATTTTCCGAAGAGGAAATGAGAATTGGAGAGTACCTTCTGTGGTGTATTAATGATGATGGCAATCTTGCATGCGATATCGATGTCATCGAAGAGAATTTTGACGCCACGACCGAGACCGTGGAGCACGTTCTGACTGTCATCCAGAGATTCGACCCACCGGGAATAGCAGCCCGGAATCTTCAGGAATGTCTCCTCATACAACTCATGGAGAGAGAACCGAGAGATGAAATAGCGATGCAAATGGTTCTGGAATGCTTTGATGATTTTACCAACAAACGATTCGAAAAGATTGCTAAAAAAATGGATATCGGTTTAGAAGAAGTGAAACGAATCATGGATGTCGTTTCCCGCTTGAATCCCAAACCAGGGGAGCGATATAGCTCTGAGTTTGAAAATTATATTCTTCCGGACGTTATCGTTGCGAAAGAGGAAGGTAAATTTGTCGTACACCTCAATGATTGGAATGTACCTCGTCTTCGTATTAATGAGTCCTACAAACAATTATTAAAGGATAAGAAGAGGGTGACCAAGGAGACCCGCGATTATATCCGTCAACGATTGGAATCGGCGAGATGGCTCATCAATTCCATCTATCAGAGAAGATCAACCATATTGCGGGTGATGGAATCCATCATCGATCATCAGCGAGATTTTTTCGAGAAAGGTAAAGAACACCTCAGGCCTATGATTCTTAAAGATATAGCCGATGATGTCAGTTTGGATATTTCTACAGTGAGTCGAGTGACAAGTGGTAAATATGTGCAAACCGATTTTGGAGTTTATGAGTTAAAATATTTTTTTAGTGAACGTATGGAAACGGCAGATGGAGAAGAAGTCTCCAACAAACTGATTAAAGATCGAATTCGCAATATTATCGAAAAAGAAAATTCCAAAAAACCTTTGAATGATCAAACGATCTCCGAATTACTGCTCAAGGATGGTTTCATTCTAGCCAGACGAACTGTTGCAAAATACCGTGAACAGATGATGATCCCAGTGGCTCGGCTGAGAAGAAAAATTTAATTATTTTGAATTTAAAACGGTTGGAATTGTTTATTCTCTGAGATCTCAACGGCCGAGGCCATGAATCATTTTATAGTAAAACTATTTTCAACACCGGGCTCTGAGTAGCCTAAAGGAGGAAAAGCATGGCAGGTATGAAAAGAACCATTAGTATTGGGGGAGAGCAGATAGAAATTCCGGCAATGCTCAACCGGAATGTGATTATCCTGGGTGTTGCGGTGTTGCTGGGTATCATACTTCTCGCCGGGTCCATCTATCAGATAAGTCCCGAGGAGATGGGTGTCATTCTCCGTTTTGGTAAATTTGTGAGGACGACAGATCCCGGACTGCATTTGAAAATACCTCTGGGAGTCGAAGATTTACGAAAGGTCCCTGTACAACGACAATTGAAAATGGAATTTGGTTTTCGAACAGCCCAGGCAGGTATTCGTACCCAGTACGCGACGACCTCTGAATCGATACGGGAGGCCGTCATGCTGACCGGCGATTTGAACGTGGCGGTTGTGGAATGGATCGTACAGTATAAAATTAAGGATCCCTATAAATTCCTGTTCAAACTACGGGATGCCGAAAGCACATTTCGTTACATGAACGAGGCCGTTGTAAGAAAAATTATCGGCGATAATTCTGTGGACGAGGTCATCACTGTGGGCAGGGCGCGAATCGCTCTGGAAGCCAAGGAAGAACTACAAAAGCTCTGTGATCTCTATGAAATTGGCCTCGAAGTCAATCAACTCATCCTGCAGGATGTCAATCCCCCGGATCCCGTGAAACCTTCATTCAACGAAGTCAATGAATCTCTGCAGGAAAAAGAAAGAAAGATCAATGAAGCCTGGTCGGAGTATAATCGCGAGATTCCCAAGGCCGAGGGGGAGGCAGAGCAGATTGTGCGTGGTGCAGAGGGATATGCCATGGAAAGGATCAATATGGCAGAAGGGGATGCCAACCGATTCCAGGCAGTATATCGCGAGTATGCACGTTCCCCTCTGGTGACCAAGAAGCGCCTCTATTTAGAGATGTTGAATGAAATTTTGCCAAAAGTCCAAAAAAAGGTTATCTTCGATGATAAGCTACAGAACATCTTACCCTTGCTCAATCTGGGAGAGGAGGTAAAGAAATGACCAAGCAAAAAAGAAATATAGGACTCGCAGTCATCGCCTTCTTATTCGTGATCATCCTGAGCGATGCATTTTATATCGTATCTGAAACGAATCAGGTCATCATTACACAATTTGGAGAGCCCATAGGCGGAACGATCGACGGACCCGGCCTGCATATAAAAATGCCTTTTATTCACAAGACCAATTTTTTTGAGAAACGGTGGCTGGAATGGGACGGAGACACCAACCAGATACCGACGAAAGACAAGAAATTTATATGGATCGATACCTATGCGCGGTGGCGAATCAGTGATCCTTTGATGTTCTTCCAGAGAGTACGGGATGAGCGGGGTGCGCAGACGAGAATCGACGATATCGTGGACGGCGAAACGAGAAATGCAATAGCGAATTATGATTTGATCGAAATTGTACGATCGTCAAATCGACCATTTGAAGTCTCTGAGGACAGTGCCATCGTTGATATCAGCAGTGAAATTGCAAATGTCGAAGTGGGAAGAGAGGGAATTTCGAAGATCATCTTAGAGAAGTCTTCGGAGATCACCCCTGAGTTTGGCGTGGAACTGAAAGACGTTCAAATTAAAAGAGTCAATTATGTGACTGAAGTACAGAAAAAAGTCTTTGATCGTATGGTCGCAGAAAGACAGCGGATCGCAGCCAAGTATAGATCCGAGGGAGACGGCAAGAGTGCGGAAATCCGGGGTCAGAAGGAGCGAGAACTCAAAAGGATTCAATCCGAGGCTTATCGTAGAGCCCAGGAGCTCAAAGGAGCAGCCGATGCAGAGGCGACACGCATTTATGCCAGAGCGTATAATCTTGATCCTGAATTTTATTCATTCATGAAGACCCTGGAAACTTATCGCACAACCATTGATACGGGAACAACCTTGCTTCTAACCACGGAATCGGACTATTTACAATATCTTAAAAGGATCAGATAAATGGCACAATCGAATAAGCCCCGAATATTCCGATCCACGACGATATTAGGTGTGAAAAAGGGAAATCGTGTGGCACTTGGGGGAGATGGCCAGGTGACTCTGGGGGACACGGTCATGAAAGAAAAGGCCATGAAAGTACGAAAAATTTACAATGATTCAATCCTGGTGGGTTTTGCAGGAGCCGCCGCCGATGCATTCACACTTTTTGACAAATTCGAGAAGACACTGGAGCAATATCGAGGTAATCTCTATCGCTCTGCAGTGGAATTGGCCAAGGAGTGGCGAACGGATAAGTACTTACGCCGGTTGGACGCATTGTTGGCCGTTGCCGATAAAAAAAGCACTCTGGTGATTTCGGGTACCGGAGATATCATCGAGCCTGATGACAATATCGTGGCTATCGGCTCTGGCGGTTCATATGCCCTGGCGGCTGCCCGCGCACTGTTGCGGCATACCAAAATGGATCCCGCAAGTATTGTAAGAGAGGCATTACAGGTTACTGCAAAGATCTGTATATATACAAATGAATACATTGTCGTTGAGGAGCTCTGATGATGGGTGTTGAAACCAAGAGGGCGAAAGAAAAAGGTCAGAATGCCAGTCGCTTGACACCACGGGAAATCGTAGTAGAACTCGATAAATATATTATCAGTCAGGACAAGGCAAAAAAGATGGTGGCCATCGCCTTGAGGAATAGATGGCGTCGCCAGCAGGTGAGTGATGACCTACGTGAAGAGATCATGCCCAATAACATTATTCTCATCGGTCCGACGGGTGTTGGAAAGACTGAGATCGCGCGTCGTCTGGCACGCCTTGCCGAAGCACCTTTCATCAAGATCGAAGCGTCAAAATTTACGGAGGTTGGCTATGTCGGGCGGGATGTTGAGTCCATTATTCGAGATCTGACCGATCTGGCCATTTCTATGGTAAAGGTGGAATGGACCGAAAAGGTACAGGACAGGGCGAAAGATGCAGTCGAAGAGAGGCTTTTGGATCTGCTTTTCCCGAAGGCAAAGATTGGATCGGAAAGTCAGAAGCCCCCGGCACAAAAAGATTTACTTACAGGCATTGAAGTTACTGAAGGACAGGCCAATGATGACAGGCAGGAACGAACAAGAGAAAAGCTGAGAATTCAACTCTTTGGAGGGAAATTGGAAAATAGGATGGTCGAATTGGATGTCGTTGCCGATTCGTTTCCCATGCTCCAGATTTTCTCTCCCGTCGGTATTGAAGAGATGGGGTTGAACATACAAGATTTATTCGGGGGTATGCTGCCGCAGAAACGGAAAAAACGGAAGATGACCGTTGCCGAAGCGCGTCAGGTGCTCACCGCTGAAGAGGTTCAAAAGCTCATCGATATGGAAAAGGTCGTGAGAGAGGCCATTGACAGGGTAGAAGAATCGGGGATTGTCTTTCTGGATGAAATCGATAAGATTGCCGGATATGAACGGGAGGCCGGGCCCGATGTATCTCGAGAAGGTGTGCAAAGGGATATACTCCCTGTCGTTGAGGGCACCAGTGTCGTGACCAAGTATGGGATGGTCAAGACGGATCATATTCTTTTTATTGCTTCAGGTGCATTTCATGTGGCCAAACCATCGGATTTGATTCCTGAACTCCAGGGACGATTTCCTATTCGAGTGGAATTAAATAGTTTATCCACAGAGGATTTTATACGCATTCTCACTGAACCTGAGAACGCTCTGCTCAAGCAGTATACGGCTCTGTTGGCGACTGAAGGCGTGAAAATTTCCTTTACGAAGGGAGCCATCCGAGAAATTGCCGGAACAGCAACTGAGGTGAACGAGAGGGCTGAAAACATCGGTGCTCGGCGACTTCATACGATCATGAGCACACTCCTGGAAGAGGTACTCTATCGCCTTCCAGATCCGGATATAAAAACGGTAAAGATCGACGCAGAGGAAGTTAAAGATCGACTCAGAGACATTGTCGAGGATGAGGATTTGACGAAATATATTCTTTAAAGGCAGCGTGCTCAGGAATCCGCGATGTCAAGGCACTAAACGATCCAATATAAGCCGTATCTAACGCAGATATGATAAATACATATGTATACGTATGTTTGGGACAGGAAGATGAAGCAGAGACTCGTCCGCACATTCCAAAAGCCATCTTGGTCAACCTATTCCGTCGTTAAGATTCCCAATGGCAGTTAAAGTTAACCGCTATACAGAAGATTTAAAACCCATGTGGGAGCAGTTTGTCTGGAAGGCAAATAATGGTACCTTGTTCCACACGCGGCGTTTTTTAAATTACCATCCTCCACAA
>CAZYTI010000128.1:0-8721 GCA_964650065.1 uncultured bacterium | reverse complement strand
CCTCGTTCCATGCGTAGTTGACTCGAAATACCGGATGTCCTGGTTTGTATAACCACTGATCAAAAAACCAATCCAGATTCTGACCCGTTGCCTCTTTGATTGCCGTCAGAAAATCATCCGTATCCGCCGGTCCGAATGCATGTTTGTGAAGAAAATGGGAGATCGTCTTTTTAAACGGCGTCTCTCCCAGGATCCATCGCATCATGTGGACGACCACCGCAGCTTTAGGATAGGTATGACTGTCAAAATTTTGTTGTGGTCGGTCCCAGTGATGAAAAACAATGGGTCGCATATAGCGATTGTGCGCTTCATTCAAATAGGAATTCTTCTTGTTAAGCAGATTGACTGCACCCTCGTCATCTCCCAGGTCGTACCTGGCAAAAACGTAATCAAAGTAGGTCCCAAAGCCCTCGTTGATCCAGGTGTGTCCCCAATCTCTCAGGGTCACCAAATCTCCCAACCATTGATGGGCAGCCTCATGGGCCACCAATCCATGACTCGGAAAATCCTGCTCCGCCCTTTCATCGTGAATCGTACCCTCTCCGATGAGAGTGGCCGATGTACACTCCATGCCGCCGCCAAAACCGGGTTGTATGACTTGGTCATATTTGGACCATGGATACGGGTAGCCGAATTCCTCATTGAAGAAAGCAATGACCTTGGGTGTCTTGTGAAAGGAACGCAACCCATTTTTTTTGTCCTTTTTATAGACCCAGTAATTGATGGGAAGCGAACCCAGGGAATCTTGAATCACCGCATAGGGTCCGGTAACAAACATCGAAAGATAGGTCGAATGAGGTCTATCCAATAACCAGTGAAATGTTTTTGTCTTGTTCTTCTCGTCTTCGGTCACATCGACTAGCCTCCCATTGGACAGTGCCGCATACGTATTTCTGACTGTCAGAAGCACTTCTTGAGTCGACTTGTCGTTGGGGTGGTCGTAACAGGGGTACCAGTGGCGTGCACCAATGGGCCACGAGATGGCCTCAATAATGGCGGGATGGTCATCCGACGCTTCGAAAAAAGCGATGCCCGGTGCTCGTCTCGATCTCTTTTGTTTCTTTGCGTCAGCAACGGCCTTCTCAGAATTATAACAAACAGTGAACGATAGCGTATCATCGTAATCATAGGATTCGGAAAAGCAAAGAAACAATTGACCATCGGATTGTTCAAAGTTGATGGATTCCCCTATCGCATCTTGTACCGAGGTGACTGTAAAAGTCTCAGCATCAAGAACGCATTGAGTGAAGCCATCGCTGAAAGGGGAAATCGTGATGGTGTTTTCACCCCAGAAGATCTTCCGGTCTTCATCAAAGCGGAGACTGATGCGGTAATGAATGGCATCATAATCCCGGCTCCGTTCTGTCTGCAGGGGACGATCATAAATATCGATATCTTGCCCGTAAGACATGAGGGAAATCATGAAAATGAAAAGAATCAAGATGATGGTTGAACCTGCTTTTCTCATTAGGTCCTCATTGAACGGATACACCTTCTGTGACATTGACATGTGTCGTTTCTCCCGTCGAATAGTGTATTTTGGATTTCATCCAGGGAGCCCTCACCATTGGATAAAAGTATCACAAATAGTTCTCTCGAAGGATTAAAATATATCGAGGTCTTCAAACAGATTTTAAAATTATTCACATTTCGGGAAAGATGCAAGAAAAAAGCTAATTATTGTTGTTTCTCTTTATTGTCCAGATCGTTCCACTGATAAAATATACGAGGGTCGGCCATATCATAATGTTCTTGAAAGCTGAGAGACGTTGTGCATAGACTTCCCTGCCGGCTGTCAGGACCCATATGGGGAGTATGAAACAGATCAAAAGGGAAAGAATGGCAATGATGCGCGCGATCAACAACATCCCATCAAAGGTCGAACCGTTTATTTTTATCGATTTCGAATCCCTTGAGATCCCCGGTGTGATCTGTGGTTTTTCATCATCCTCTGTATCTTCCAACGGTTCATGAATAGATTTCCGTGCACCGGCCAAGACTGCAAAAAAGATATAGAGAATGACCGTCAACACCCATATCGGTGCAAAAAGAAAAAACAGATGAACCGTCCGGGTCAATTCGAGAACGAGGGCCGCACCAATCCCCAGCCCCCAGCTGAGGAGGACCGGCCAACTGATCAACTTTTTTCGATGGGACACCCAATACCGGGTCAGACCGATTTTGGGAAAGATCCAATGCTCTGTAAATACAATGGCCCCCACTGGCATGAGCAACAGACCGTACCACCCTACAAAATTGAGGAGTTTGGTAAATACGAATGGGAAACAGGCAATCACCGTGGTCACCACCCCTGCCGCCAATGTCACCAACCACCGGGGCAATCTGGGGACAATAGCTTGAAAAGCCAATCCTGCCCTGTATAGGGTTGGATTGGAAGTGGTCCACCCTGCAATGATCACGGCAACGATTCCCGTAATACCTAAAGCTGCGTAGGCCACACCGCCAGCGTCTAAGTGAACGAGTTGTGTCCTCAGGATGAGGGCTGCTCCGGCACCCATGATACCTGCAAATATCCAGGCCAGATAGTGTCCCAGAAACATACCAAAGGCCGAATAAAAACCGTAGGAAACCTTCCTGGCATAGCGAAACAGGGCCATGTCGGAGAGTCCGCCGTGCATGGCCAGATTACAGATCCAGGCAAAGGCCGCAACCTGCCAAAACGTCATCGGGGTCTGAGTACCAGGAGCGATACCTGTCCAGATCAACCGATTGGCCATCACCCAAAAATCCCGAAGATTGCGAATTTGGCCCACACCTGGTGTGTTTGAGGCCAGTTCCGGGAGTAATACGACTGCACCGGCAAAAAACATCAACAAAAGCCAGGGCGAACAAACAGTGGCAAACTGGGAGAGTTTTTTAAATCCAAGAATGGCCAGAATCACCACGACACTCCCGACTCCGAAAACGACGAGGATAAATCGAATGTCCTCCGGATACCATTTCACCTGGGCAGGGATATGAAATGGGATGCGAACTGCGGACGCCGAGACCGTTATCATACAACCGGCCAGGATGCAAAAGAGCATCGCATTCAGAAGATTATATATCGATGTCGTCACCGGCCCCCCGATCTTCCGTAAATACCAGTAAAGTGTAAGTCGAGTCTGTATGGCAATGGGCGTGCATATGAACGTCCACGTCAAAACCGCCATGAGATTACCGATTAACAGGCCTACAAATATATCATAAGCATTAACGCCCCAGGAAACAAACATGGTTCCAATGACAAACTCGGTACCGGCCACATGTTCTCCGGCAAAAAGACCGGCAAAATATCTCCCGGGTTGGAGTCTGTCCTCAGAAACAGGTGTTTGTTCAAATTCGTATAATTTGTCCAGGGCATGGATGTTGGAGGTTTTTTGTATTTCAGACATAATTATCCTTATGTTTAAAATATTTTTAGCGAAGCTAAAAATATTAGGGACACTCAGCGCCTTTTGGAAAGTACCTTGTCTTCATATTCGTTCACAATCGTGAGCCAGTCGTGGGCTACGGGCACATCCTGCTTTAAGCAATAGTAATCCCAAACGGTTCCATAGGATTGGGTCTTCATTTCCTCCAACCAGGCCAGGCGGGTCGTAAAATCGCCTTTCGATTCATGGTCTTTAAGCATTTGCGTGGGTTCAAGAAGTGCGATGAGCAATGCCTTCAACATACTGCGCGCTCCGATCACCCAGGCAGCCACACGGTTGATGCTGGCATCAAAAAAATCGAGTCCGATATGAACACGATGAAGGAAATCATTTCTGACGATTTCCTGGGCAATGGCAAGGAGTTCATCTGAAAGTACGACCACATGATCGCTGTCCCATCGGATGCCCCGGCTGACATGCAGTAAAATTTCATCAATGAAGGTAAGCAAGGCCGAAATCTTATCGGCGATCTCTTCTGTGGGATGGAAATGCCCCGAATCCAGGCAAATCAGTTTTCCCCGACTGATAGCATACCCGAGATAAAATTCATGGGATCCCACCACATACGCCTCTGAGCCGATTCCAAATAATTTGGACTCCAGGGAATCCAACTGGTATAAGGGATCAAATTTCTCAGCAAAAATGGAATCCAGTGATTGGACCAGCCGATCCCGGGGTTTCGCTCGATCCACCGGTGTATCCTTATGTCCATCCGGGATCCAGAAGTTGGTGACACAAGGCGTTCCGGTTTGTTTGCCCATTTCATCGGCGATTTTTCGACAGGCCATACCGTGCTCCACCCAAAAGCGGCGGATCCCTTCATCGGGACTGCTCAGGGTGAATCCGTCGTCCGCCCTGGGATGAGAGAAATAAGTTGGATTGAAATCCAAACCCATATTTCGTGATTGGACCCAATCGATCCACCCCTGAAAATGATCCACGGTTATTTCATTGCGATCGATAAATTTCCCCTGATTCTCCAGATAAGATGCATGAAGATTCAGTCGATGGATTCCCGGAATGAGGTGCAAAGCCTGATCGAGATCCTGCCGGAGATTCTCGATGGTACGGGCCGTGCCAGGATAATTCCCAGTCGCTTGAATCCCACCACCGGAAAGGGTAATGGTCGGCGTTTCAAACCCTCCCACATCATCCCCCTGCCAGCAATGAATCGACAGGGCAATATCTCTCAATCGGGCCAAGGCTTTCTCTGAATCGACACCGATTTCGGCATACCGTTCCATGGCAAGCTTATATGCTTTAAAAATTCGATTTTCGTTATTCATCATCTATACCCACATTTTCTAAATGGAGTTCATATCCATTCATTCAATGGCGGATGTAAAGAAATATGAGCCCGAAGCCACTTCGTATAGTGCAGTCATATTTTCCATGCCGATGAAATGGATGTGCTCCCTCGCGATGATAGGCCTTCCGCTCTCTGTCAATGTGGAAGCCTCCTTTGCCGGCAGGTAAACCATTGCTGTCGTATTTGCCGGAATCGTAATTACCAGGTGGAATGCGTCGGTCTCACGATGCCATTCACTTTTAATCAAGCCGCGGATCGACCGGTATTGCGCCTTCACCCATTTGAGGTCATCCACAATCTGAGGACGTATGATTATCCGATCAAAACCCACAGCCTCCGGATGGCATTGAATTCCGGCCAGCCAATTGTAGAACCACGCACTGACCGATCCCAACATGGGATGGTTGTGGGAATAAGTATTCTCACTCATCGCCCAGTGTTCCCAAAGGGTCGTGGCACCATTTTCCAGCATGTGCCCCCAACCGGGGAAGGTTTTTTGGTTGACAATGGCATAGGCGATATCCGAATGCCCATAATTCGAAAGCACATCCATGAGAAACCTGGTTCCGAAAATACCCGTAGAGAGATGGCTTTTGTTCTCATTGATAATTTTGTTTATGAGAAAATCTATCGCTTTTTCTTCTTCTTTTGCAGGAGCCAGATTCAAGGCAAGGGCAAAGGATTGACTGGCCTGAGTGCAAGGTGAGAACCGGCCGGTTCCCGGTTCCAAAAAATCCCGCAGGTATGCATTTTTAATTTTCAGAGCCAAGAAGGTGTATTTATCTACATCATCGTGTTTACCCAAGATCCCGGCAAGGCGGGCCAGTAGTTGTGCGCTGTGGAAATAGAGGGGTGTGACCATCTGCGGAGGCGGGGCCGGTTCCAGACCTTCATGATCGCTCAATCCGCTCTGTGCAATGAAATTGGGATTTTGTACAGCCACCAGATCCAGCCACCGATTGGCCGTGGCATACTGATCTTCCAGGAGGTTACGATTCCCATAATACCGAAACAACTGGTCCAGGAGATGGGGATGCGCCATGGCCCAGGGGATGCCGCAATAATGAATGCCAACAAAGGGTGCCGTATCTGTCAACATCCCAACGGGAAGGCTCGCGTCATGCCAATCCCGGACCACCTTGGCATAGAAATTCGACATATCATAATTAAACATAAATGCATCGCTGGTAACCACAAGATCTCCCCCATACCCGAACTTCTCCCGGTGAGGACAGTCCGACTGCACACTGAAAAGGTTACTGAGGAAAGTCCACCGTGTCATCTCTTGAATGCGGTTGAACATTTCATTGGAACAGGAGAAGGAACCCACACTTTCCACAGCCGTATTGAGTCGAAGTCCCTCCAGCGTATTGAGATTGGGTCTACCTGGATATCCGGTCATCTCAACATACCGAAAACCGTGAAAGGTGAAGCGGGGGGTATAAATCTCAAGACCCTTTCCTTTGGCGATGTACACATCTCTCTGATCAGCGATTTCCGGTGTTCCCGGTCCTCCGATATTCTCCCCGTTGCGTTTACCCTTGATCTGGCCGCACACAGCGGTCATGGGATTGAGTGTGCCGTCTTTATGGAGCAACTCTCCAAACCGGAGTTGAACCCTGTTCCCGGCCGGCGCCCTCAACCGCAGCCGCGCCCAACCGGCAAAATTTTGACCGAAGTCAAAAATAAAAACTCCGGGTGAGGGTTCTGCCACGCTTACCGGTCTGAATTGGGATGTGATTTGAATAGGGGGCTGAGGTTGGGCCTGAAGTTGTCCCCCTGGAGATGCTGCAATAAGTGCCCGTCGCCAATCGCTGTCTTCCAGACCGGGTTGATCCCAATCTTCAATCTCCCTTCGGGCATCATAGACTTCTCCGAGATAAATATCGTTGCGCAGAAGGGGACCGGGGTGCACCCGCCAACTCGAATCCGTATACACGGATTGGATAGATCCATCTGTATATTCGATGTTGAGCTGAACAATGAAACGAGGCCTCCCAACAGGCAGATGATCGCGCAAGTTCAGGTGTCCCCACATGCGAAGAGGCAGTGGATTGAACCAGCCATTGCCCAGCATGACTCCGACACAATTCTGACCCCTCCGGAGATGTGACGTCACATCATATGTACTGTAAAAGATACGCTTTTCATAGCTCGTCCATCCAGGATCCAAAACCTGATTGCCGATCCTTTGACCGTTGATACTGGCTTCATAATATCCGAGACCACTGATGTATAACCGGGCTCGTGTCATTTTTGGGGGAACTGAAAAAGTTTTACGAAACAAGGGTGCAGGATCATCCCGGTAAAATGCCTCATCCCCTTCAGGTTGTGTTTTGCCATCATGGATCCATTCACCCATCCAATCCGCATCGCTGAGAAGGGCCGTCTCCCAGAAAGCCGGTTTACTCCAGGCCGACATGAGGTCGTCCTGGTTCCAGATCCGTACCTTCCAATAACAGCGTTGCCCCCTCCCTAAAGCTCTGCCTTGATAGAGAATATGGATCGTCTCCCTGGAATCCACCCTGCCGCTGTCCCAGAGATTGCCCTCATCCCGATCGAGTGCTTTCTCACTGTCCGCCACCAGTATTTGATATCCAGTCTGAAATTGTCCACGCACCTCCGATTCGACAATCCAGCTCAATCGAGGTTGTCGGGAATCGATTCCCAGGGGATGGGTCCGGTACTCGCAACGCAAGCGTTGTACAGATATGGACTCACCCGGAAATGTCCCACATCCTTTCAAACTTAGAATGATGAAGACAAAAAACAGGATACTTTGGATATTTGAATTTATCGATTTCATATGAATCTCATAACGGCTTTAAATTTTTTAAATAATTTGATATGATCAACAAGATCAAAACTGCTTTTACCCGCACCTGTTGGGATTTTGGTCATTTCATCCATAACAAAGTCAGAACCGCAGATTAAGCTGATTACGCGGATTCCACGGACGAATCTGCGTCATCTGTTAATCGGCGAAATCTGTGTAATCTGCTGAATCAGCGGTTCAAACTTTTTATTAACCTCCTGAATTCCAAACTCTTGGCTCCAAAATTGATTAACAATCCAATTTCAAGTTTAAATGCTTCTAAATAATTAAAAATCGTTTCGACTTCATTGCAGTCCTCATAATAACCTTAATACTATTTGTACTGAAGAAAACTTGACTTAAAATTCAAGTTGGTATCGTGATAAAAGGTTTAATACCGCATTTTATTACCATTATCCTTCACACCCGTCCCAGCAGTATGTGCAGAGTTTTTCTTTGGGTAAACCGATGGCATCCACAAGATCTTCCAGTTTCTGGTATTTCAGTGAAGTCAATCTCAGCCTTTGTCTTATACTTTCGATCATGTTGGCATATTTTTCGGTGGTGGCATCTGCATAGGTTTCCGGAAATTTATTCTCATCCCCTTCCAGCTCCTTTATTGCCTTTCGGGCAGCTAAATCCAGTACGGATCTCGATCGCGAGAAATTTAAAAATTTACAGCCATATACCAGAGGAGGACAGGCCGGACGCATGTGAACTTCCCTGGCGCCATAGTTAAAAACACGCTGGATGATATCCTGTAGCTGGGTCCCCCGTACGATGGAATCTTCACAGAAGAGGATACGCCTTCCTTCAATCAATTCCCGAATGGGGATGAGTTTCATTTTTGCGACCAGGTCCCTTACCCTTTGATCCTGCGGCATAAAACTTCTGGGCCAGGTGGGAGTATATTTCACAAAAGGACGTCGATAGGGTATCTTTGCTTCTATCGCATATCCAATGGCATGGGCAATTCCTGAATCGGGAATACCGGCAACTATATCGATAACTGAGTCATCGTTTCTGGCCAGGGCAGCACCACATTTGTTTCTGACATCTTCCACATTGATGCCCTCGTAGCACGTTGATGGATAACCGTAATAGACCCAGAGAAAAGCACAGATCTGCATTTTATCGCCGGGAGGCTTCTTTTGTTCGACGTC
>CAZYTI010000127.1:0-8728 GCA_964650065.1 uncultured bacterium | reverse complement strand
TATTTCCTTTGTCTTTTCTTAAATGGATTCGAACCAGAGAAGCCCTGGCATGACGGGTGACGTTTGTCAACGCTTCCTGAAAGATGCGAAAGAGGGCAGTAGCCATATCCTGCTCAAACACGATATCCTCTGACTTGATTTTCAGATTGCATTTGATCCCGGTACGGTTTTGGAATTCGTCAGCTTGCCATTCGATGGCCGCCACAAGGCCGAGGTCGTCCAACAAGCCAGGGCGAAGCTCAGTTGAGATTTTTTTGACGGTTTGGATGGTTTTATCCAATAGTTTAAGCATGGATTCTGTTTTATTTAGTAAAGGTTTTTGATCGCTGGGCAACCTGTTGTTCAGCCAGTACAGGTCCATTTTTAATGCTGTCAGTGCCTGACCCAATTCATCATGAATTTCTCTGGATATATGTGTCCGTTCTTCTTCCCGTATAGATTGAAGGTGGGCTGAAAGGTTCCTGAGCACTTCACGGGAGTTGATGAGTTCCTCCTCCACACGTTTTCTTTCTTCCTCCAATTTTTTTTCCTTGGTCACATCCCGTCCGCATCCCACAGTTCCGATCATATTCCCCTGTTCATCCCAGAAAGGTGCCTTGTGAACATCGAGAAACAGGTATTTCCCCTTCACGTTTCCGAATTCATCGAAACGCCGGGGTTTCTTCGATTTCATGACGATTTCATCCGAGTCCCGGCATATCTCTCCGAAGGTATGGTGATCGGGATTTTCGGAATGCGCTTTTCTCTCTCTATTGGCAAAGTACATATCTGACTTGTCAATGGGTTCATCGGTATTTTTTGCATTGAGCAGTTTTTCACAATTGGCGTGGTTGGTAAAGATTAATTTCCTGTCTAAATCTTTCGCCCATATAAGATCCGGTACGTTGTCACACATGAGTCGGACCATTGAATAAAGGGACTTGTATTTTTTCTCACTTTCAGTGAGGGCTTCCTCAATCTTTCTTCGGGTGGTGATATCCCAAATATACGAGCGTGTTCCAATCACTCGACTATCATCATGTATTCGAACCGCATCGACCTCCAGATATACTGTCGAGCCATCCTTCCGTTTGGCGCGAAATTCATATCTCGAGATGGGGGCCTTTCCTTTTATTCCCTGGGTATGGATATCCATCACCCGTTCGACATCGTCCGGATGAACGAGGGATTGGATCGTCTGTCTTTTCATTTGCGCTTCGGTATACCCGAACAACTCGGTAAATTTATGATTGAAATATTTTAAATTCCCCTCTGCATCATCGATGAGAATGGCTATTCCTGCTTTCTCCACCAGATCCCGATAACGCTCTTCACTCTTGATCAGCTTTTTCTGTATCATGTGTTTATAGAGGGCAATTTCGATGTTGACTCGTAACTCCCTGGACTCAAATGGTTTTCGAATATATCCGAAGGTATCCGTCGTCATGATCCTTTTCAGGACATCATCATCGGCATAGGCAGAGAGATAGACTACGGGTAAGTCGAAAAGGGAGTGGATTTTTTCTGCCGTTTGGATGCCATCCAACCTACCGCTTAACTTGATATCCATCAGTATTAAATCAGGGCGATTCCCCTTTGTCTGCTTGATGGCTTCGGCACCGGAAGACACACTCGCGGAAACGGTATATCCCAGATCGAGTAATTTTTCCTCGATATTTCTGGCAATGATAGTTTCGTCTTCAACAATGAGGATACGAGGTTTTTCCATGTTTCCATTACCTTATGCTACTGAAATTGGGTCTCTCAGCCCGATTGGCCACAGTCCATGCCGTCGAGAAGAGGAGTTGTCCTATTCTGGCCATCTTCTCCGGGATGATTTTTTCCGGATCATCCGTGGGCTTATGGAGATCCGGTGTGCTTCTTGTATTGTAAAAAAGCACTGGGATATCTTTTCGATAGAATGCATAGTGATCGCTCTGCCTGAAAAAGTGTTCCTGATCGTAGGCAAGATCCAATCCGATATTCTCATTGCTTTTCTCATTGATGGCCTTGAGGTCAGAACTCGTAGGGGAGCCGATGATGGCGACTTCGTTGGTGTCATTCCGGCTGATCATGTCCATGTTGAGCATGGCCACAGTATGCTCAATGGGGAAGATGGGATTGTCGGGGTAATGAAATGCACCGAATAATCCTTTCTCTTCTCCTGTAAATGTCATGAAAAGGATGGAACGCTTCGGTTTCTCGGAACATGCGGCAAAGGCTTCGGCAATTTCCATGACACCGGCGGTACCGGAGGCATTGTCATCGGCACCGTTATAAACTTCTTCTCCTCTCATGCCTACATGATCATAATGGGCTCCGATAATTATCAGTTCATCCTTGAGTTGCGGATCGCCACCCTCCCAATATCCAACGACGTTGTGCGTTGGAATTGCATCGGCAACGAGATTGGTTTCCATGGTGATGGTCAGATCCGGTATTTCAAAAGATCGGGGGGTGAATGTGCTGTCAATTTCAGTATGGAGTTGGAGGAGGGTCCTGCCTGTAGCTTCTATTATATTTTCGGCTAAATCTTTTCCAATGCGTACACAGACAATTTTTTTATCGGAGATTTCCTGTCTGAGGAGAGGAACGGCATCTGCCGGGGCATTTCTCATGAGACTGGGCCAGGCATTCGGCGGTCGACGGGCGCGCCTCAGAGGACTCGAAGCCAATAGTAGGCCCGCAGCGCCATGATCCATGGCGTTTTCTATCTTCACACGGATTTGACTATGTTCAGTGTTTTTAATGCCCTCGAAAACACTTGTGGAATCCTTTTCCTGGGGCTCGTTGATAAAGATGAGAACGACTTTATCCTTGATATCGATATCTGAATAATCGTCGTATTCATATTCAGGGGCCGTGATACCATAACCGGCAAAAACGACGGGAAGATCGGTGAGTTTTTTATTGGCCGTTAAATGGAGCGGTACAAAATCATTTTTTATCTCATGGGGAGTCCCCACGCCCTGGTATGATGTGGTCAATGTGATGGGTTCACCCAGACGCGTTCGTAAAGTATTCAGGGTTTGGAAATAGGTGCCATTGGTGCCTACCGGTTTGAGACCATAGGATTCGAACTCGGCAGCAATATAAGCCGCACAGGTATCCAATTCCGGGCTGGGTGTATTCCGTCCCTTCATCGCATCGGAGGCCAGATAGTATACATGGGCCTTCATTTCTTCGGCCGTTATCGATTGTAATCCTTCCTGTGGAACCGTTTGGCTCCACAATAGGATGGGAACGAAACAGTAAAGAACAATGGACCTGACGTCTATTTTATTCATATCCTTGTACATGGTTGCTACTCCTGGTTAAGAAACTGTATTAGCGGATCAGGCTGACTTCGACCTTCGACTCGGTCACCATGGGAATGGTCATATTGGCCTGGCCACTGACTGCTATGGTTGCTTCCACCACCACGTCAGAGACGGCCTTGATAAACATGCCATTCTTATAATCAAAATACCATGTGGTGGATCCTTCCATGTCTCCTTCAAAGGACATGTCACTGCCCATCATGTTACCTGCGCCATCCATGATTCCGACCGTTTGGGTTTTGATCTTGAGGCACTCCGTATTACCAATGGTTTCAAAGCCCTCAAGGGTGCTTGTGGATTCTGTTATGGTTTTGATGTCAATGTTGTTTCGGGTGTCGGTGGACTCTTCATCGTCTTTCCATGTATCCCCAACTTTTACAAGGTTGGGGGGAAGATCGGGGAACAGAGATTGAAACAGTGATTTGATTTCAAATTGTCCGGCCATCTGCCCCATGTCAATCTTGGGTAGAGCCTCCATGTCCTTAAACTCGAGTTCTTTACCGATGGGAGAGATAATCAGTCCAAATTTCGAACCAACCACAGGGTCTGTATCGATCTCCTGATCACCCTGCATACTCTGACTCTTCCAATAAAGAGAATCAATGGAAACCTCAGTCGTAAGATTTTCCTCCTCATCGTATCCGGACATGTGAATGGAATAGGTCATGTCTCTTTTTGTTTCGGTTTCCATAGACTGACCCATCATTTCCAGGGTCGTGAACTCGGCCGTTACGCTATGGTAAGTCATTTGTTGACCCGGTTGAATGCGATATTTGAGGATGAATCCGGAATTGGGATCTCCCCATAGGGATTTCTTTGCAGCACAACCGATAAATATCAACAGGCTTAAGACCGGAATCAAGATACGGAGGTGAGTTTTGCGAGTCATATTTTACTCCTTTGGTTTATAGTTGTATTGTCAAAAACTAACCACAGAGTCCACAGAGAAATTAATAATATTATTTTAATTATACGGCCTTATTTCAATCTCCTTTTTCACAAAACTTATGGCACAACCGTTATAGTGAATTATACAAAATTTTAGCACTCAGAAAGACAATCCTATTTACACTGCTCGTCTACGAAGTATCATGTGTACCGGTTCCCGGGATTTCAATATCAGTTTGAGAATGGGTAAACGAAGGGTGAGGTGTCCATTATTATATCTAAAGGTAGAAAGATAATCAGTAAAAGTCAAAAGGTTTCTTAGTTCAAATACGTAAAAGAGTTAGAGCAAAAAACCTCTTGACTTTAAAACCATGTTGTAATACATTATTGATCAAGAAAGGTCGAGCGGATCGGGGGGACAGTAAAAAATGCATTAAATCGTATTTTCCCCCTTGACAATAATTGTAAAATTGTTAAATTATTGTGTCTAAATTTTTAATTGTTCTTCTACTGTTCTTCTTACTCTTTTTTCTCTCAAAAATGGCGAAGAAAAAGAGAATAGGGTTGCGCGAAAGAAGAATAAGAGTCCTGAAGAGATTGAGAAGAGAAGATTGATCGCGCGGGAATAGCTCAGCTGGTAGAGCATCACGTTGCCAACGTGAATGTCGCGGGTTCGAATCCCGTTTCCCGCTCTTTTTTTATGGCGGCGTAGCCAAGTGGCTAAGGCAGAGGTCTGCAAAACCTTTATTCAGCGGTTCGAATCCGCTCGCCGCCTCAACGTCTGCCGGGATGGCGGAATTGGTAGACGCAAGGGACTTAAAATCCCTCGTCCTTTTTGGACGTGCCGGTTCGATTCCGGCTCCCGGTACCAAAAAACCCAGGGAAGGTCATTATGCTTGCCTTCCTGTGGGTTTTTTTACTGATATGAATGGATTATCTTAGGGAGAACACTTTGCTAAGGGCGGTTATCTTTGATATGGATGGTGTTATCGTTGACAGTGAGCCTGTCCATATGGAGGCGGAAAGGCAGACCCTGTCACCCTACGGGATTTTTCTGTCAGATGCAGATCTTCAGAATTATATGGGCCGCTCCACCAGATATTTGCTGCAGGATGTCGTTGAAAAGTTTGATCTTAATGTCACCGCTGATGAATTATACCCTAAACATATGTGTCGTTTACGACGCCTCTACCGGGAGTCTGTTGATGCTATACCCGGCGCCCTGGCGTTGATTGATGAATTGAAGAAGCAAGAAATCGACCTGGCCCTGGCTTCCAGCTCAGATAAGAGTTTAATCGATTCTGTTGTCGATAAATTTCACCTGGCATCTTCATTCCATACCATTGTAAGCGGTGAGGAGGTCGTGCGCACAAAACCGGATCCGGAGATTTTTCTCGAAACACTAAATCGACTCCATCGGCATCCTCAAGAATGTGTCGTTATTGAGGATTCGTGCGCAGGTGTCCGGGCATCCAGGGCCGCTGGCATACCCTGTGTGGGATTTCTCAGTCCGCATAGTGGAAACCAGGATTTGAGTGAAGCGACGGCAGTTGTCGAATCATTGAATATCATCAATGCTGAATGGTTACATAGGCTGATCGAGTCAGCTTAATTTTCTTTTCAAATTTATGAAATATCCAGTGTAGTTAAAAATGATTCGGTTTGTCTGATTGAACAGGGTTAAAAATATGGTAAAGATATGGTCGGAGAAATGAATATGGTCAATATCGATTTAAAAGAAATCCTTGACGATTTCTTATTTTGTTTCAAATCAAATCTGGTGGCTCCTCGACTTAAAGAATCTATCCAGGTCAGTGGAATACGTAATCCTGTATATGTGCTCCCAGCGAAACGGGGATATCGCCTCTTATCCGGATTCAGACGGTATCAGGCAGCCTTAGAATTGGAGCTAAAACAGATTCCTGCCACTATTGTCCTGGATGGCACGGTCATTGAAGAAATGATGTTTCAAGTTCTTTTAGAGCAGAGAACCCGGCAGGCATTTAATCTTATTGAGAAGGCAAAGGTGCTGAGAATCCTGGACTGGCTGGGCATTCCCTGGGAAAGGGTAAAAACTCAGTTTCTACCCTTATTGGATCTTAACGGAAATGTCACTTTAGTCAAGGATGTCAAAACGGTTTTAACGTTCTTGCCCACCGTGCAAGACTACATTGAGAAATACGATATGTCCCTCAAACAAAGCATGGTGTTCAAGCATTTGAGTCGCATACAGCAGGAAATGGTTATGGAAATAGCCACACGCTTGGAGATTCGAAGTGTGGAGCTTTTGGATATGATTACGATGCTCAACGATATTTCAAAGAGGGACATTGTTCCAATTGAAACCATCATACAGGAGTTGAATTCCAGTGGAATTTTAAATGAAGAAAAATTGACGAGAAATCAAAAATGCGATCGCTTGAAGCATGTCTTAAGAAACAGAAGGTACCCCCGCCTCAGTTCCTGGAATAAACAATTGGAGCAATTAAAAAAGGAGATGAAAATGCCTCAGAACATCGGATTCTCATGGCATCCATCCTTAGAGACACCGGGCATGACGCTTCAAGTGGGTATTCGCTCTCTTAAGGATGTTGAAGCAATGCTTTCATTGTTCACTGACCCACAAAATCAGAGAAGCATTGAACGTATGCTGAGGATCGTGTAGCATGCCCATTCACCTGGAACAGATTTACATCGATGAGAGGGTGGTTGATGAACCGTTAACCCGGAGGATTGTGGAACGGACCCATGGTATTCCTCACCATGTCATACGGAAGAACGAATTGGAAGCGCAGATGGATGGGATTTCTCTCACGCGCGGGAAGCGCATTCTCTATCTCACTTCCCAACAGGGGGATCTGGTCAAATCCTGTCCCGGGACTTTGCCACCCTATCTTTGTTGCCAATACACGATTATTAATCAAATGATCCAGTGTCCCATAGAGTGTACCTATTGCATACTGCAAGATTATCTGGATCTTCCATTTATGACGCTCCATGTCAACCTTTCCCAAATATTTGATCGGATCAATGGACTTTTGGCGAAAGCACCCCATCGGTTTTTCCGATTTGGGACAGGTGAGTTATCGGACAGTCTTGTGTTCGATGATGTGACTGGTCTTTCCCGGGATTATGGCCAGTTTTTTTCCATGAAAAAAAATGCCCTCATTGAATTCAAAACCAAGACAGAGAAGATTGACCAATTACGCCATGTTCAACAAAAGCATACGGTGGTTTCCTGGTCCATCAATCCCCAGGCTATTGTGGAGTCTGAGGAATTCAACTCGGCACGTCTTGTCGAAAGACTCAACGCAGCGCATCGATGTATGGAGGAAGGATTGTTGTTGGGTTTTCATTTCGATCCCATTTTGTGGGTTCCCGGTTGGGAAATGCTCTATCGTGATCTGATAAAAGAACTATTTTCCCATGTGGATGCTGCACGGATCGCCTGGATAAGCCTGGGAAGTCTTCGGTTTCCTCCATCCCTTAAAAGAAGGGTAGAGATGAGATTCCCCAGTAGCCGGATTTTTTATGAAGAGATGATCCGGGGGCTCGATGGAAAAAATCGTTATCCCAAACCCATGCGGATCGAAATGTATGAAAAAATATTTGGTTGGCTGAAGGATCAAGCACCAGATCTTTTTGTGTATTTTTGTATGGAATCACCGGAGGTCTGGGAGAGAGTGATGGGAAAATCTCCTGAGTCCAATGGGGAGTTGGACTTCTGGTTTGCCAGGAGTCTCCACCGAAGGTATCCGGAATTGGGTATGGACCCGCCGGACCGGAGATCGTATCCGGAAGTGATGTTATAGGGTGTTTTGATATCTGTTAAACAATCCTGACCCACGATTCAGAAATGAATTGTACACTGTTGAGAAAAGTTGTGTCCAATATTGTACAATTGAAGTTCTGGTGATCCCCGGGTTGGGATTTTTTATCCTGTTGTAAATATGTAAATTAGGATAATATGATAATGAATTAAAAAGTTTGGCATGAAATTAGATACATGAGTTGTTGTATGTATAATACACTTCTTTTATTTCCTACAAGAGCGGTGGACTGGGCAGTTATCCTGGTCCACCACCTTCCTTTTTAGGGCCAATGGTATTTTTATATTTCTTCAAACAATTGATGTTGAAAGGAGAGGGAGGTTACGAGCTCATATCATGCGATCCGATGGCGTCTCTAACATTTTGTAACATATGCGCCAGTGTGAAGGGTTTCTGCAGGAATCGGAAACCTTTTTTGGCAATGAGAGGATATTGGGACTTGTGATCGGTGTATCCGCTACAGAACAGCACGCCCAGGGCCGGTTTGATTATCAGAAGGTCATCCACCAGTTCGATACCACTCTTACCCGGTAAAACCACGTCGCTCAGGACCATACTCAGTTCATCCATCTCCTCTTTAAAAATGCTCATGGCTTCATCTGCGTTGGCAGCGGTGGATACTTCATAACCATATTTATTTAATTCTCTCTTTGTGAAATGTCGAACATAATCTACATCTTCCAACAATAATATTTTTTCTACTTTTCCTTT
>CAZYTI010000126.1:0-8729 GCA_964650065.1 uncultured bacterium | reverse complement strand
GCGATTCCTTCTTGAGCCAGATCCGGGAAAATTACATAGCAGAGTAGGTTACCAATAAGCGAGCAAATTTTTTTCATGGCGATTCTCCTCCCTCTCGAATGATCAGATATGATTGTGTGGGTTGATATTTAGTCTATTTAAATATATTTTTTCAAAAATACAAGGGTTTTTTCAATCAAATGACAAATAAGAACCTTCTCATTGTACGGGGTGCCCGGGAACACAATCTGAAAAATATCAATTTGGATATTCCCAGGGATCAACTTGTCGTAATTACAGGCCTTTCGGGATCAGGTAAATCCTCTCTGGCATTCGACACCATTTATGCGGAGGGGCAGCGGAGGTACGTCGAGTCCCTCTCTGCCTATGCCCGGCAGTTCCTGGGGCTGATGGAGAAGCCGGACGTGGACACCATCGAAGGCCTGTCACCGGCCATCTCTATTCAGCAACGCACGGCTGGAAGGAATCCTCGTTCCACAGTGGGAACCGTGACGGAAATCTACGATTACCTCCGTCTTCTTTTTGCACGTATCGGTGTACCTTATTGCTATCATTGTGGACGCCGCATCGAGAAGCAGACAGTCGAACAAATGGTGGATTCAATACTCCAATGTGATCCCGGAACCCGAATTCAAGTTTTAGCACCCGTCGTCCGTGGGCGTAAGGGGGAGTATCGGGAAGTTTTCGAACAGATCAGACGGGATGGTTTTCTCAGGGTTCGGGTAGATGGTGAGATTCATGAAGTAGACCAGGCCATCAAGCTGGAAAAACATAAAAAACACGATATTGAAGTTATGGTCGACCGGCTGGTTGTCGATCCTAAAATTGAGACCCGATTGGCCGACTCATTGGAGACAGCTCTCAATCTCTCCTCGGGCGTCGTGCTTATCAATATCGTCGGAACTGAAGAACGCCTCTATTCCGCCCACTTTGCCTGTGTCCATTGCGGTATCAGCTATGAAGAACCTGCACCGCGAATGTTTTCATTCAATTCTCCCTATGGTGCCTGTCCCACGTGCAATGGGTTGGGATCTATCATGAAGGTGGATCCCGGTCTTGTGGTTCCGGATCCTTCAAAAAGTATCGATGAGGGTGCCATCGCCCCTCTGGGAGATTCCCGGGAGGGCTGGTATTACAGTAGGCTGCGTACGGTCGCTCAAGCCTACCATTTTTCCTTAGAAATCCCATATGAGAAGTTGAAAAAGGAACAGAAACAGGTGATCCTGTATGGATCCGGGAGTCGGGAACTTCGTTTTAAGTATCAATCCGCGGATCGGAAAGCCGAAGGGGTATTTGTCAATCGTTATGAGGGAATCATCAACAATCTGGAGCGACGATACCACCAGACCCATTCTCACGGTATTCGGCATTGGATAGAAGGTTATATGAACGTGCTCCCCTGTCCCGAATGTAAAGGTGCCCGCCTGAAGAAAGAAAGCCTGGCTGTTAAGGTGGCAAAACAAAATATTTATGAAGTCGCCACACTCTCGATTCGAAATACGATCCGGTTTTTTCTTGATCTCAAATTGAACACCCGACAGGAAACCATCGCGCGTCAGATTTTGAAAGAGATCAATGATCGCCTTCACTTTTTAACCAATGTGGGATTAGACTATCTCACGTTGGATCGGACTACAGGTACCCTGTCGGGCGGAGAAGCCCAACGGATCAGGCTGGCCACCCAGATCGGTTCACAGTTGGTGGGAGTGCTCTATATTCTGGATGAGCCTTCAATCGGTTTACACCAGCGGGACAATCGGAGACTCATCAATACACTGACGGCACTTCGGGATCTGGGAAATACGGTTCTCGTGGTTGAGCACGACAGAGACACCATTCATGCTGCCGATTTTGTCATCGATCTGGGTCCCGGTGCCGGTGAGCATGGCGGTCATGTGGTGGCTCAAGGAACTCCCGGTCAAATTACCCGGAACGGGAAATCCATCACGGGTCAATATCTTTCGGGTGCCCGATCCATCCCCGTACCTGAAAATCGTCGTCAGTCCGATGACCGTTTTCTGGTTCTGCAGGGGGCCGCAGGAAATAACTTAAAATCTATTGATGTTCATATTCCTCTGGGCCTCCTTGTCTGTATTACCGGCGTGTCCGGATCGGGTAAATCCACTCTGATCAACGAAACCCTATATCCCATCCTTCAACGCCGTTTTCATAGCGGCAAGGCAGTCCCACTTCTTTATGGGAATATTCAGGGTGTTGAGCATATCGACAAAGTCATCGATATCGATCAATCACCCATCGGCAGAACGCCGCGCTCAAATCCGGCCACGTATACGGGCGTATTTACCTATATCCGGAATCTTTTTACTCAACTTCCGGAAGCGAAGATCCGGGGCTATCGGCCGGGAAGGTTCAGTTTCAATGTCAAAGGCGGACGATGTGAAGCCTGTGAGGGGGATGGGATCATTAAGATCGAGATGCACTTCCTTCCGGATGTTTATGTGCTCTGTGAAATCTGTAAGGGAAAACGATACAATCGAGAAACCCTGCAGGTGAAGTACCGGGGGAAATCCATATCCGATATTCTGGATATGACGGTGGAAGAGGCCCTTCATTTCTTCGAGCGCATTCCTACCATTAAACGAAAACTGGAAACGCTCTACGATGTAGGTCTGGGATATATTCATTTAGGCCAGCAGGCCACGACCCTGTCCGGTGGAGAGGCTCAGCGTGTCAAACTCTCTACTGAACTATCCAAGGTATCCACGGGTAAGACCCTGTACATCCTCGATGAACCCACGACCGGACTTCATTTTGAGGATATCAAGATGTTACTTTCCGTTTTAAATCGTCTCGTGGAAAAAGGAAATACCGTGGTGATCATTGAGCACAATCCTGACGTGATCAAAACCGCGGATTGGATCATCGATCTGGGTCCGGAGGGTGGTGATGCAGGTGGAACCGTTGTCGCTTCGGGTCCTCCGGAGGATGTCACTCGAGTGAAGGCCTCCTATACCGGGCAATTTTTGAGGAAAGAACTTCACCAGACATAGCAACAAAGTTCTTGATTTTTAAGAAAAAAATGTTTACATAAATCAGATAGCCAAAAAAAATTGGAATGATATGACGGTTCTGAATTTCCTGTTCTCTGCTCCAGCCAATGACTGGATTCGGTTTGCCATTTTCTTTGTGGGTATCGTATCATTCATCGCCATCGCAGAAAAAACGCGCACCGTTTTGGGTTGGCCACCGGAAGTGAACCGAAAACTGGTTCACATCCTGACCGGCATACTCATTTTTTTCACTCCCTTCATGTTTGCTTCCAATAAATCCCTGATCTGGATGGCCATCATTTTTATCATTGTGAACTATATCGGTGTGAGATCAGAGAAACTGAAGGGTATGCATGATACCGAGCGTCGATCCTATGGAACGGTTTTTTATCCATTGACTTTTTTTATTTTAGTGCTTACCTGCTGGCAAAACCAAAAAGTCGTTCTAATGGTCTCCATGTTGATACTCGCCCTATCCGATGCCATAGCAGCCATCGTGGGGGAGAACCTGAAACATCCTCATGAATATTTTTTGGGCAGGGACAAGAAGTCTTTCGAAGGCTCGTTGGTCATGTTTTTAACGACCATTCTTATCGTTGTCTTTCTGCTTCCTCTTCTGGATACCCTGGACGGGCTCGATATCTCATGGGCCTTGGCAATCTGGATAAGTATAGCGACGGCCATTGTGGCGACGGCCATGGAAGCCCTGTCCAGCGGTGGTTCCGACAATCTCAGTGCACCTCTGGGGAGTGCGTTCGTCATGGGATTTATGCTCACCCATTCTGTTCAAATGAACATCCAGTTCTCGATAGGATTGGGCCTGGCACTCACGATTGCTCTCCTTTCTTATCGGATTGGTTTTCTTACGGCCAACGGGAGTGTTGGGACCTTTCTCCTGGCCACTCTTATTTTTGGCGTCGGTGGGTGGACATGGACTGCTCCTATATTAGCCTTTTTTGTGATATCCAGTTTGCTTTCAAAACTGGGCAAGACCTATAAAGTACAGTTTACTCAGATGTATGATAAATCGAGCCGGCGGGACATCGGTCAGGTCATGGCCAACGGCGGTATTGCCGGATTGGTCATACTTTTCTATCATTTTTTCCCTGATCCTATCTGGTATGCCATCTATCTGGGTGCCCTGGCTGCAGTGAACAGTGATACCTGGGCAACGGAGGTAGGCGTGTTTTCGCCAAAATCTCCTCGGTCTATTAAAAATTTTCGGGTGGTTCCACCCGGTACCTCCGGAGGGATTTCTCCTTTGGGAATGTTGAGTGCATTATTGGGTGCTTTGATAATCGCCCTTTGCGGTTGGCTCATTGCACCTGCCACATTCCACATGGCTATTGATGGGCTTCCCTTCTGGATCGTGGTGGGAGCAGGATTGATCGCCAGTCTCATTGACAGCTTGTTAGGAGCAATGTACCAGGCTCAGTATCAATGTTCAGTTTGCCGGAAAATCACAGAGAAAAAAACACATTGTGATCAGAAAGAGACACGATTGGTATCGGGCCAGACCTGGCTCGATAATGATTTGGTGAATGTGTGCTGCTCGTTCAGTGGTGCATTTTTGGTCTGGATAGGCACTGTCGTGTTTATTAAATAGAAAAGCTATTAACAGGAGGTTTTCAATGTCCATGATAATCGATGTCCAGGCGCGGGAGATATTGGATTCTCGAGGCAATCCTACTGTCGAAGTGGACGTCATATTAGAAAGCGGTATTTTAGGTCGGGCCTCGGTACCTTCCGGTGCTTCGACAGGTGAACATGAGGCCGTTGAACTTCGAGATGGTGATAAGAGCCGTTTCCTTGGCAAAGGTGTGACCAAGGCGATTCACAATGTGAATGAAATCATTGTCGATGAAATTATAGGTGAAGATGCACTTTACCAAGCCGAGATCGACCAGATACTCCTCGAACTCGATGGTACGCCCAATAAGTCCAAACTTGGGGCCAATGCCATTCTGGGAGTTTCGTTGGCCGTGGCAAAAGCCGCTGCAGAATTTGTCGGACTTCCCCTGTATCGCTATATCGGTGGCGTAGGAGCCCGTATTCTACCCGTCCCTTGTATGAATGTGCTCAACGGTGGAGCTCATGCTGACAATAACGTAGATTTGCAGGAATTCATGATCGCACCGGTAGGCGCTTTATCGTATCATGAGGGTTACCGGATGGCTGCCGAGGTCTATCATACTCTGAAGAAAGTCCTCAAGGAGACGGGATACTCTACTGCGATAGGCGATGAAGGTGGATTTGCACCAGATTTACAATCAAATGAGGATGCCCTGAAGGTGATTTTAGAAGCCATTGAGAGGGCGGGGTACAGCTCCGGTGAGGATTTCTATATTTGTCTCGATCCAGCGGCCAGTTCTTTTTTTGATACGGCCAAGATGCGATACATTCTTGCCTCTGAGAAGAAGGAGCTCACGCCGGAAGAGATGGTAGACTACTATGTGAATCTGGTGAATACCTATCCTATTTTTTCTATTGAAGACGGCATGGCCGAAGACGATTGGGAAGGTTGGAAAATAATGACCGATAAGCTGGGTCAAAAAATTCAACTCGTCGGCGATGATCTTTTCGTCACCAACATGGAACGACTCCGGATTGGTATTGAAAAATCAGTGGCCAACAGCATATTGATCAAGTTGAATCAAATCGGTTCTGTCACAGAAACCTTAGATACCATCGATCTAGCCAGGTACCATGGGTATACCTGGATGGTATCTCATCGTTCCGGAGAGACTGAAGATACGAGTATCGCCGATTTGGTTGTCGCAACGGGTGGTGGGCAAATCAAGACGGGGGCACCATGCCGGAGTGAACGGGTCGCCAAATACAATCAGCTCCTTCGAATCGAAGAAGATCTGGGCGAAACTGCCATTTATTATGGGAAACGTATACTGAAATAAACTTCACTAAAAAATAATGAATAGAAAGTCAAGTAAAGACAAGAGGATGGGCGGAATTTTCATTGTTCTGTGTTTTATTACACTCCTGCTCATTTTATCGGTGGGAAAACGCGGTTTCATTCAGCAATTTCGGATAAGACAGGAAAGAGAGCGTTTGAGGCATGAAATCGACTCTCTCCAGGTCAGCAAGAAGCTATTGGAAGAAGAAAAAGAAAACCTAAATGATCCTGAACAAATTGAGAAAATTGCAAGAGAAGAATATGGTATGGCCAAAAAGAATGAGAAGGTATATCGCGTTGTCCCTAAACAGGAGAAATGATAAAAAGACACAGTTTTGAAAGGCCATCAAAACACGATATCCCGACCCAGCCGAAAACGGTTCTGGACGCGAGATATAAAACGAATTACCATGACAGGAATAATATTGACTGTTTTGTCACAGAAAGCATTTCCTATTGCGCAGGATTCTCTTTATACAGGTTATAATCGTGGATTAAATACAGATGCCTGGCAAGGCGGATTCGTTTATCAGAAAATTTTTTCCAGCGGTCGTGTGTTCAATGTATCAGAAGCGTTCTCGACCTCCCGATTGCGCATGACTCCGGAATTAGATAAATGGAAGGATCAGCAGAACCTAGTTTTTAATTTCTTACAGAGGTTGACAAATCGATTTTCCATGAATTTTTCAGGCAGCAGTTATCTTTTTACGGATAAGCAATCGGGATATCGTAACGATATTCGAACACATCTCCTGGGTCTTGGCATGTCCTATACAACGAATAATATTCAAATTCCATTTTTTTTAGGTTTTAAGGACGACCGCCGTTTTGATCAAGTGGATCAGGGATTCAATTATCGAGTTGGTATGAATGCTCCCTATTTCAGGTTTGGTGAGTATGAAAATCGGTTCTATGCGGGTTATGAAGGTGATGATTTCCGACAGAGAAAGAACAACAGACTCTCAATGACCTATGCTATCAATCGCCAATTCTATGCAGAAACCAGTGATACCCTCATACTGAGATTGAACCATCAGCGTAGAGATTATTACGTTTCAGAGACAGGAATCATCGAGAGCAGGGCAGAGAAGAGTCATGGTGCAGAGAACATGCTGACCTACCGGATCGGATCCGGTTTTCTCTGGAACCTAAAGGGGAGCCTCTCTTCACGGTCGTTGAAGATCAGTTTGATGAATGGTCCTCAGCAAGGTGTAAAACGGGAGCGGAAGGATTTCAATTCGACGGGAGAGGTTCATTTCCTCTACAAAAGACCGTCTTTTCTGGGAAAGATGTCATTAACTTACAATAACACTGAACAAAAATACGCATTAACCGAATTGACATCGCTGTCACCGTTTCAGAGCAGCAGTCGATTGAGTACACCCGATAATCAGGCTATATTTACGACCCTTTCCTTTCAGGCCGGATGGAAGTTTCTCTCGACGGATTCCTTAATTTTCTCTTGTCATCTTCAACGATTTCGATACGATACACCCGATCCAGACAATTTTGATGATAGGGATGAACTTCGATATTGGTTGAGTTTACAAGAAATCCACAACTTCTCTCCAAATCTACGCTTAAATCTTTCATTGCATTTGAATCTTCTCCACTTTGTGTACATTTATGGAGAAAAAAGTGCCAATAACAATTGGACCCGTATACTTCGATTGAATTCATCTGTTACGTGGCGTCCTGCACCGAGATGGAGAACGACTCAGTCCGCAGAAGTATTGGCAAATTATGTGGATTATGATTTCGAATCCTATTTTACCAGTGTCCGTAGTTTTCTTTACCGGAAATTGCGTCTCGAAGATTCAACACGGGTAGACCTTTCTCCGAGGATGTCCTTTCACCTTTTTTATCGCCTCGAATTGGATGAAAACGGAAAATTGATATGGGATGAATGGTTGCAGCAAAAACTGATCGATCGCCATAGTCATACGTTGAGTATCAGCCTGGATTATCAGCCATGGAGATCATTTTACATCAGTCCCGGATATACATATTATTCCAGGCAAAGCTATAGATACAGTTCGAGTGTGACGGCGTCACAGGAAAGAGAACTGAACCTCGATTTTCGGAGTTATGGCCCGTTCTTAAAAATGACTTATCATAGTGACCGGTTGTACTTCTTTTTAACGGGAAGTCGGATTTTTACGAAGAACATGAATGTGAACAGGCAAGTGATTACACGTATCGAAATGAAAATGAACTGGACAATATAACTATCAACGAAAGAGTATTCGGATGAGTAGCAAAACTCAAGAACTTTCCCTTACGATTCCCAGTGAATTAAACGAGCTCAATAAGATTGAACATCTTTCCGGAGAAATAGCTGAAAAAATGTCGCTAACAGAAGATCAGCACGACAATCTTTCCATCGCTGTCACCGAGGCCGTAGGAAATGCAATCGTACATGGCAACAAAAAAGATCCCACTAAGAACGTATATATTACTTTTAAGTACGACAAAAATCAGGTTAAAGTATCGGTAAGAGACGAAGGGGAAGGATTTAAACCAGATGAAGTCGCAAACCCTTTGGCTCCAAACAATCTTCTGAAAGAGAGTGGTCGAGGCATTTTCATCCTGAAAAGCCTCATGGATGAGGTATCATTCACATTCTCTCCTAAAGGAACCTCCATCCATTTTGTTCTGAAAAAGAAAGATTAAGTGTAGTGACAGCGGCCTATGTGACATCGCTCTTTTATTTTTCCATGGGCGTGATCATCATTCTATTAGGCCTGATTATTCTAAAAGAGAATTTTGGGCGGCGCATCAACCGTATCACCGGTATCATGATGTTT
>CAZYTI010000125.1:0-8766 GCA_964650065.1 uncultured bacterium | reverse complement strand
CATAACTATAGCGATTAAAAAATGTCTTGACTTTTAACTAAAAAACTTTGTGGTAGTTTTCAAAGATATTACAATTTCGTTTGGATCAATATTTTTCGAATCAGATTTAACAGATTCATAGGGTGAAATTATTACATCCGTTTCGCACCTGTAATATTTTTCACCATCTTCTGTTTCATATGGTATACTTAGAACAACTTTCTTGATTGGGATGTTTATTTCGGTTAATAATGTTCTGATTAATTCCTCAAATCTATTACCGACATGTTTTCTTGCGCTATTTGGTTCAACTAAAAAATCAAGACCTATTCCAATTGATTGTTGAATTGTGTACATTACTTTGTCAAGAGTATTGGGACGGTTTTCCTCAATATTTTTATCATTTCTTTTCAGTTTATCTAAGATTTTTGAAAACCGATTATATAAGTCGGAAAATTGACCTGAATCTTTAATGAACAAATTCTTTTTATATGGTCTGATTGCTTTTCTAATACCAGCAGTGGTTGAAGAACAAATTATATAATTACCATATTCTATTTCTTCGTCAATCATTTCTGGCATGTAATTTAAAACTCTTTCAGCGATACTTCTAAATTCTTCCATTACACATTTTCGTGTTTGGAGATCTTCAGCTAAAGATGGCATAATACTCACCTAAATTCATGATTTTAATCCCAGCATAAAGTGTGTTATGGTGTCGAATTTTATACATTCTTCAATATTATTTTTTTCAATGATTCACCTAATTTTAAGGATGATTTCCATATCAAATTTAGTTCATTGAAACTAAATTCGTCCACCTTTTTATATAATTCAATTAATTTGCGAGGATTAAGATTTGGATCACCAAAATGAAATGAAATACTGTTTCTTATATCACGGTATTTATTTATCCTGTTTATTATCTGCCTATTTGAAACCTTATCTTTTTTGATTTTTTCAGTGAGGAGATTCTCAGCCTGAAGAGCTCTATACCAATTATTTATACATGTTCTTAACTCAAATAAAGATGCAATAATTAGCTTCTTTATAGCAATCTCATGCATTTGATAATGATCCGATTTGTGATTCATTTTTTTAAAAAATTCTTGATTGAATTTTTCAATAAGTGCATTAATAGTATATGTAACATTCTGCCAACCAACTACCATTGTACGATATTTTTTAATTTTAGCTGATTTTGATCGTATGATCCAATTCACCTGACTGTTGTTTTCTATTTGATATTTCAATTCATTATCCATTTTGATTTGACAACATAATACATTATTACACTGCCGTTTACTTCCATTCAGCGACTCCGGCTTTTACGAGGTCCTCCAGATAGTGGGCGACAATGTGCGTGGGCACCGGGGCATATTCAGCACAGACGGCATTTCTTATTTCAGACACCGTTCGCTTGCCATCGATGAAGTTGACGATTTCGAAGGGGAGGCTCCTGCCGAGGATGCGGCCCTCCTTTTGATACCAATCGGCTTCCTCCTCTGATAGTTTCGATGCGGGAACACCCGATCCCAGGGGACCGCGCGTTAATCGGACAACCACTCCCTTGTCCGGGTGGGTCTCCAGTGGAGGTGGATTTTTGGATTTGAGTCCCCGCGCATTGGCGATTTCTCTCAACCCAGTCTGCAGGGATCGGGCCTGCGTTTCCAATTGTTTCTGGAACAGAGTGATCCATTTTTCAACTGAGCCACCTTTAAAATAATTTTCGATGGAAGCCAGGGTCTGTTTCTCTCCTTTCAATGCATGATGGAGGACATTTTGGGCTTCTGCCCAGGCTGATGGCAGGTTTTTGACATCGGTCTCAGCGACCATTCTATGGCTGCGTTGGCCCGCGAGTCCGAGTCGTTGGGAACCGTTGGCTGCAGTGAGATGAACAAGATCGATGGCCTGGGATGCGTCCAAATTGGCCAGATAAATAACCGATGAAGCGCTTATGATCTCGGCCCGCTCGATCTCCACCGGATCGACTTTATCCGGTGTGTCCTCTGATGTGTGATGCGTGTAGTCGCCATGTCCGATCATGGAGGCCGGGATCTTCCGATCGATGAAGATGTTGTGATCGCTGCCGCCGCTGTAGGGTGTGACACGATAATTGAAGCGGGTCAGGCTGCCTCTGGGTGTCCTCACATTCATGCGATCGACCATGGCGGCCATGTTGGCCATGACGTCGTTAAAGACCGAGGGCAAAGATGCCGGTGTTCGGGTCAGGTTCATATTGGTATGAATTAATTCCAGATGTTCTCCCACCATATCGAGATTGATATTGGCGAGGAATTTGCCTCCCAGGTCCGGGCCTTTGACTTCAGGATGGGCGTCGATGTAGGCGATGGTCCCGTAAAATTCGGGTACCCAGAGAAATTGGATGGATCGTTTAGGACGGGGCAGGCGATCCTGATCGATGAGTTCTTTGAGTGCCCGACACATGTCCAGCATGGCGGCGGACCCGCTGGCGTTGTCGTTGGCCGATTCCTTGGGATGGTCCAGGTGCCCGCAGATGATAAACGCTTCTTCCGGTTTTTCGGAACCCCGGATGTGCGCCACCGGGATGTCCATCCAGTAGGATTCCAGACCGATACCCTTTGCCCAGCCGTGGAGGATCACCTTTTGGCCTGATTCCAATAGTTGTTTGAGCTTCTCTCCCTGTCGATTCGTCAGGTTGAATCCGAATGTGACGCGGTCGAGTTCTTCGGTACGGGGCCACATCCCGGTGTAGGCCAGCATATCGGGATATTCTTTTGCCCTGTCATCGTCCAGATAGCAGACGACGGCCCTGGCGCCGTATTTCAGTACGGCGAGACGATGGACCGAGCCGCCATAACCGGTAGCCAGAACAAATTTGCCTTTGACATCTTTTTCCTCATAATCACGATCCTGCGTTCCTGATCCCACCCAAACGAGTTCGGCCGTGACATCTCCGGGATTCGAATAGGTGATGAGACTCATGGGGATTTCCGGGAAACCGACGATGCGTTCCTCATAGGGTTCGATCATCCGAAGCTCGGCGGTCTCCATGTCCCACCCTGAAGGCGACTGCCATGTCTGGTACACGACTTTTCCATCTGATTTGAAAGATTCGATGTAAGCATCATCTTCGTTGAAACCGAATTCCCGGAGCATGTCCAGCACATATTGGGCGGACTTTCTATAATCCCGCGATCCTTGAATACGATGGTATCGACTGATATGAATGGTGTACTCTTTGGCTAATTCACCGCTGAGGGCTTCGTGCAACAGATCGCGTGTCTCCGAATCCAGTAATTGTTGAAATTGCTGGCCAGTCAAGGGTGAAATAATGCAAAAACATATGATAAACGGTAGTAACTTTTTCATGTCGACTCCCATAGTTGTCTATTTAATCATTTTCCAGGCCTCTATGAACTTTACGGCGTTTTTTACCATCCTATTTATACTCGTGCGGCCGATTTCTTCCGTGGCAGTATTGGGATGACTGAACGACCAGACACCGTTACTGGAGAGTTCATGACTGGCGCCGCCCTTTTTTGTCTCCACCGGGACGCCGAAGAGAGAACTCCACACATTGTTGAGTTCCGGGTGGTCTTTGGCGAGTTCGGCCAGTTCCTTCATCCTGGGTGTGAAGTGGATTTCCGGTTTTTCCGCCCTTTCCATCCTTACCAGATCGGGTCTCAAGTACAGCATGATCGAGGTCTCGCCCTTGCCTGCGTGCCAATCGAAGAATTCACCTTCCCCACCGCCGGTCTGGATGGGACCGCCATGGCCGATGGCCATCCCGATGGCCTCCGTGGTGTGATTAATCCGATGGATGATTTTCTGTTGGACGATGTTGTTTCCGCCATGGCCATTGAAGAACATGAATCGCCGGAATCCGTATTTGATGAGTAACTCAGCACATTCAAATAAAGCTTGTTCCATGGTTTCGGGTTTGAGACTCAAGGTGCCAGGAAAACCGGAGTGATACACGCTGTACCCTACCAAGAGAATGGGAGCCACAACGACGCCCGTTTTTTCAGATATGAGTTTGGATATACCTATAGCGCCATAGTTATCTGTCCCTAGGGGCAGATGTTTTCCATGCTGCTCTGTGGAACCCAGCGGGATGATTACCATATCGTTGCTTTGCAAATACGATTTTACATCGACCCAGCTCATTTCCTGTAAAATGAGGGCCTTGTTGTTCGTTTGTGAGATGGACGAAGTTCCGGTGAAAGCGTAGATGAATAAAACCGCCATCCCAAGGATCATCTTCTTATTCATGTTTAGTATCCTCCAAAAAATTAGGTTATTCAATTTTTTTACCTTTCATTTCATTCCCATTTACCGTGACTACGATCTCGGTGAAGTGACCTTCCTGATCTTTGTTGAATGTGATTTCAATATCATCATCGGTTAAGAAGAACGTCGTCTCTGACTCGGGGAAGAACTCTCCTTTTTCCTGACCAATCACTTGGGCAAAGAGGCGATCGTCTTCTTTTGTGATTCTGACAACGGTTTGAGGATTCAGATGGTATTTGCCGATATAAAGATCATAGATTTTCGGATCGACCTGGGTCGTGGATTTTATTTTTTGCTGGAAGTCGGGCCAACCGTATTCTGCAGCAATACCGCGAAGAATTTCATTGTATAAATCGGCACCCTGGTCTCCATTGGTCATTATGGCGGCCCCCTGTCCTCTCTCGGGGTATACGACGAGTTGACAACGGAATCCTTCGTTACTCCCGCCGTGTCCGAAACGGAAATCCCTGCCTTGATGAAGTATGAAGAGGCTGAGGCCGAGACTGCCATGATGTTTTGTTAACATGGTTTGCACCATTTCCTGGTATAAGATTTTTTCCGATTTTCCAGCACGAGACAGCATGATCTCGATGGCAAAGCGGGCCAGATCGGAGGATGTGGTCCAGAGACCGGCCGCGGCCATCTCGGGATAGGTGTGAAATTTACCTGTGATGGGATTGCCTGTGCGGCGATGGCCCGTGGCTGCATTCCCTCTCAAATTTTCGGGCAGGGGTTGTTCATACGTGCTGTAGATCATGTCCAGAGGGGTGAGAACGGCGTTTTGGAGGATTTTAGGGAATGATTCCTCTTTCGTGTCGATGAGAAGCTGCTGCATGATGCAGTATCCTCCTCCGGCATACCGAAATTTAGTGTCGGGTTGGATGTCCACACGAACGGGATCAGAGTTGGCGGGTTTTTCTCCATCCAGCAACTGGATCAGAGTCGGCACATCCTCGTCATGGGCATAGCCCCGGAATCCATGGACCGTGACACCGGCGCTGTGGTTCAGGAGTCCCCGGAGGGTGACTGGTTTTTGCCGGGTCAGGTCATTTTCGGGTACTTTCCATGAAACCAGTTTGTCGTTGACATCCTCATCGAGATCGAGCAGACCATCCTGAACCATTTTCAAGGCAGCCATACCGGCGACCGGCTTGCTGATGGAGGCCGCTTGAAAGCGGGTTTCTGTGGTTACGGGAGATTCTTTATCTCTATCGATCACGCCATAACCTTTGGCCCACTCGATTTAAAAATCATTGATAATGGCAATGCTCACTCCAGGAACATGGTAGTCATCCATGCGGTCGGAAAGATGCAATTTTTCAACGGGTTGACCTTCAATGGTGATGGCTTTTAATAAACCATTCTCAATGTTTTCGATTCTCTGGTCTACACTGACCGGTTGACAGCCGAAAATGAGAATGAGGATCACAATAATATGTAGTAGAGGAGAAGCAAGAATCGTCAGATTGACATTGGTATATGGGGTGGTTTTACACTGTCGGATAGCCTTCATAATTCCTCCACATCCAAACCTAAAGGTTTTATTTAATCAACTTCCAATCGTTTTCTGTGGTAATCAGTGTCAATCCGTGGTGTTTATTTGTTGTTTATTATTTCTCTAACCGCCGAAAACGGAGATTCCTGACGCGACCTCCGGTGAGGTTGAAACCGGATATCTTACCGTGATTATCCCGCTGGAAGTCGACATTCCGGAACCACCACCTCTGACTCGCAAAGTGATCTACAATCGTGGGACTTAAGGGGAACTCGTCGTGTCGCCTGTGCTGAGCCACCAGTTGGCTGTCCTGGAAGACGATAGTATATGTGGTGCCCAGCTCTTCGCTGTAGTATTCACCGGTAAACGCTTTCAATTCATCCGGCGTTGGTGTGAACGATTTGACACGGTTTGCCCGCATTCCCCTGTATCCGATCTGGTTTACATTACCGTCTTCATCTTTAATGAAATCAACTGAAGCGTTATAGGCTTCCACACTTTCTATTCTTGCCCGGCCTGACCCACAATTTTCTTCACATCTTCCAATAGGGTCGGAACATGATATGTGAATCCATCCTTGATTGTCCATTTGATGCCGCCTCTATGGATGAGCTGGCCATCTTTTAAATCCATGACTCCCGTTGGATAGAGAAACTTCAGGTTGTGCAGGGGATTCCCCTCGACGAGGATGAGATCGGCAAGGTACCCTGTACGGACACGACCCAGTTTATCTTCCATGCCCAGGATAAGGGCGTTGTTTCCTGTGGCATTTTGAATGACATCGATGGGGTGAAATCCGGCTTCATGGTGGAGTTCCAATTCCCGGATGAGACTAAATCCGTAGAGCATGTAAATATATCCGGCATCCTCACCACACCCGACAACGCCACCCATGTTGGCAAAATCCCGAACCGCTTTCATCCAGATTTTGTAGTTTTCTTTCCAGAAAACTTCATCGGTTGTCGACCAGTTCCACTGATAGGAACCGTGAAAGGCCGGATTCGGTTCGAAATAGGTCCTGACAGCAGGATGGAGATAGTCTTCAAACCAGGGTTGGTTCATGGCGCGCAGCAGATCTCGGTTGGCTTCATAGATGACAAAGGTTGGGCACCAGGCCACACCCTTTTCTACGAGCGTGTGGAGAACCTTTTTCAGTTTGGCGGGATCGGCTTCTCTCCACAAATGGCCGGCATAACGAAAACGGTCACTCTCGTTGTTGTAGTTATACCCGTGGGGAAAATTCTGGGATCCTTTTAAAGCAGCGTCCGGTACACCGTACCAGTGCTCTATGGTGGCCGTTCCAAATTCTGCATCATCCCAGGCATCGGTCTCTTCGACACCCACATGATGAGCCACTTTCAATCCCAATTTATGGGATTCATCCAAAATAGCCTTCATGATGTCCCGATCCAGTCCGAAAATTTTAACTCCATCTCCGCCGGCCTTTTTGATTTCTCTCACACTCTGCCGTCCCTGTTCGGGTGTGCGTCCCCCTGCCCTCATGTAAAGAAAGATGCGGGGTGCTGCGATGGATCCTTCAAGACTTTTGCGTCGCTCGTCCATGGTTTTTTGCGTGTTACTCCCTACGTCTCGCACCGTGGTAATTCCACATGCCAGCCAGAGTTTGTAGAGGTAATCAAAAGGAAGGGGCTGTCCCGCCCGACTGTCATGAATATGAGCGTGAATATTGATGAGTCCGGGAAGGAGAACCATGTCCGTTCCATCCAGGACATGGTTTTCCTTATCATAGGCACCGGAATTCCGTCTTACCCTTCCAATGGATTGAATCGTATTGTTTTCAACGATGATATCAGAAGGCCCCCTGGCCGGTGTCCCCTTGCCGTCGACGATCATGACATTTCGAATGACCAGTCTGTCATACCGCTGCCCATTCTCAATGCCTTTGGTCTGACTAATTAATGCTTGGGTAAAAAAAACAGGAATGAGAAGTAGGATACAGATACTTATTAGAACCTTATTTTGTTTCATGGTGCACTCCTTTATCTCTCAATATAATCCATTTCAATATTGGTATGCTCTCTTCCTATGGAGATCACAGTCAAGTTCTTGTCTTTAAACTGTTTCCATATATCCTTTTCCAAATGAGGCAGTTCTTGTTGGTGATCCAATTTGTTAGGTTTTCTCATTAATCGGAAAGGTCAGATTAAAATGTAGTGCTTTTATAATAAAAAATCAATGACTTAATTTCAAAAAAATTCCCTTTTATTTTTCAACCGTCTTTTCTATATTTCTAAAACAATGTTTATTCGTGGAGATAGATTGTGAAGAATCTGGTTCGTTTAATCGTCAAGAAATACATACGGGATTGGGAAAATATACACGACCAGAATGTACGATGCCGGTACGGCTCCCTGGGAGGCTGGGTCAGCATTGTTATCAATGTGATTTTATTCATTTTAAAGGGCGTATTTGGTCTGCTTACGGGATCCGTGTCCCTTATCGCCGATGCTGTTCATACTCTATCGGACGTATCGACTTCCATTGTTATCCTTATTTCTTTTAATATATCGAAAAAGCCCTCGGATGCTTCTCATCCCTTTGGGCACGGCAGGATGGAGGCCATTGCGACAGTGATTGTGGCTGTACTTCTTCTGGTGGCTGGTGTAGAAATTTTTAAAGGTTCCCTGGATCGGATTTTAAATCCCAGGAGTTTCACGGCGTCATGGTTGGTTATTTTTATTATTACCTTGACAGTGTTGATAAAAGAGCAATTGGCCCAATTCTCGCATGAACTGAGTGTCATCATTGAGTCAGATGCATTGGAAGCCGATTTCTGGCATCACAGAACCGATGCCATTTCATCAGTTCTGGTCATTATTGCCTTCATCGCCCAACGATTTGGGATCACATGTGTGGATGGGGCCGTTGGAATCCTTGTTGCACTCATGATCGGATATACCGGTTGGAAAATCGCTCGTAAAGGAGTCGACGATCTACTGGGCTTCCGACCCTCCACGGATCTGATTCAGAAAGTGAAAGAGACCGCACGGTCTCAG
>CAZYTI010000124.1:3358-8794 GCA_964650065.1 uncultured bacterium | reverse complement strand
GATCGAAGCTATCGTCGGGACCAAATACGGAAGCGATTCCCCCCTGAGCATAATTGGTGTTGGAATCAACCCGTTCCTTTTTCGTGAGAATGGTAACGGTTCCTTTCTCGGCAACTCGAAGCGCAAAAGAAAGTCCTGCTACACCGCTACCAATAACAAGAAAATCGGAAATCTCAGCCAATGTTTTTCTCCTTACCTGGATATGGGCAAATTATATTTTTTGGCTTTCCGGTAAATGGTTGCCCTTCCTATACCCAATTTCTTAGCGGCCTGCGTGATATTCCCCTCATACTCCAACAGTGTTTTTCGTAAGACCTCAATCTCAAGCTTTTCGATCCACTGGGGCAGTGTTTCTCCAGGACCGGTCAACTCTTCCTTTCCGATGGTCACGATGTGGGGGGGAAGGTCTTCCTCCAAAATCTCAGTTGCCCCGCAAATAATGACCGCCCTCTCAATGGCATTTTCCAGTTCTCTCACATTCCCCGGCCAGTGGTAGCCCATCAAAATTTTAAGGGCATCTGGGTGAATTCCGTTCACTTCCTTTTTTTCCCGCTTGCTGTACATTTTACAAAAATGGGCCGCCAACGGAGGAACATCATCTTTTCTCTCACGAAGTGTGGGAAGCCTGATGGGAAAAAAACTGATTCGATAAAACAGGTCTTCCCGGAAAGTTCCATTCCGGACTTCCTCATCCAGATTCTTATTTGTTGCCGATATGAGACGTATGTCAACCTTAACCAGTTGATTTCCACCGACCCGCTCGAATTCCCTTTCCTGAAGTACTCGGAGAATTTTGGCCTGCGTGGAAATACTCATCTCCCCGATTTCGTCCAGGAAAACCGTCCCCCCATTGGCCTGTTCGAACTTACCAACTCTCCTGGAAGCTGCTCCGGTGAAAGCGCCTTTTTCATGCCCGAACAGCTCACTTTCCATCAAGGATTCAGGTAGGGCGTTACAGTTAACAGCCACGAACGTATTTTTTTGTCTTGCCTTGGACCTGTTGTGAATGGCCCTGGCAATGAGTTCTTTTCCAGTACCACTTTCTCCCTGGATGAGCACAGTGACGTTGCTGTCTACGATTTTTTCAACAGCCTGAAACACCTCTTGCATTAAGCCGCTCTGACCCACGATACGCTCAAATTGATATCGGTGTTTTAATTCCGATCTAAGGCTTTGGACTTCGGTTTCCAACGCGTTGGCCTCCAATGCATTTTTTACCGTCACTTTCAAGCGTTCACTGGGAAAAGGTTTTGTCAGAAAATCGTAAGATCCAAGCTTCATCGACGCCACGGCCTTGTCGATGGTTCCATGAGCGGTCATGATAATAACGGGAAGCTGGCGGATTCGACCTTTGATTTTTTTCAATGTCTCCATCCCGTCGATACCGGGCATTTGCAGGTCCATGAGAATCAGATCAACGCTTTCCTCTTCTAATTTTCGAAGACACGCCTCACCATTGGAAGCCTGAATAACGCTGTACTTATCCGTTTGGGTTAAAATATCCTCGATCAATCGACGCGTATTTCTATCGTCATCGACAACCATGATCCTTTTCTTTTCCATGGTATCTTCCTCTTAAAGCTTGGACATTACAACGGGTTTGAGAATACTTTTTATTTCTCCAACCCCACATTGGAATTCTAACTTGATTTTTAAATAATAAAAAGGAACGGTCATTCCATGAATCACGGACAGACGTACAGCATCTTTCTCGGTCGTTACTATCGCCTCCGCACCCATTCTCACAGCAGTTTGACGTATCTGAATCAGATCCTTCTCTGAGTACCAATAATGATCTCTGTACTTGATAAACTCGATGGGGTTTACGTTCATCATTTCTAAAGTTTTCAGGAAAGCATTTGGATTCCCAATACCGGCAAAAGCCAGGACGGATTTGTTTTGCAGATCCTCCAGTGGAACTACGTGATGGTCATCAAACGATACCCACCCTACAGGTTGATGTATGGATGTCAGAACCGGTGCATTCGAATATTTCCCGATGACATGTCTTTGTTTGTTCACGTTTCCATTCTGATCGACTCGGGTAAAGCAGATCGAATTGGCTCTTTTCAAGCTGGATACGCTTTCCCTAAGAGGACCTGCCGGTATCAGTCTACCGTTCCCCCACGGATTGGTCGCGTCTATGACGACAAAATCAAAATCTCTTTGAATACGTAGGTGCTGAAATCCATCGTCGAGAATGAGTATTTCACAATTGTACTTTTGAACCGCCAATTCTCCGGCCTTGCCACGGTTTTTCCCAATGAGTACAGGAATACCCTGAAGGTTTTTCGCCAATAGATACGGCTCATCCCCTGCCTCTTCCGGGGTTTTTTTAATATTTTCTCCATCCGAAACAACGACCACGCCCCTCTTCTGTCGGCCCCATCCCCTACTCAACACACCCACCCGATGTCCTTCATCCCTTAAAATCTGAGCCAGTTTTTCAACCAACGGTGTTTTTCCTGTTCCTCCAACCGTGATATTCCCCACACTGATAACCTTCACGGGTAACCGGATGGACGTAAGAAGTCCCAGATCATACATTTTCATCCGAATCATCACGCCGCATCGAAAGATGAGAGCAAGGGGGAAAAATATCACTCCCCAGATTTTATTATCCCATAAAATCACGACATCTTTAACCCATTGATGAAGTCTAAAACGGATTCAGCTGCTTGCTTCGATCCGCCCTTCTCACCCAGCTTTCTGGAGACAATTTTTAACTCTTCTTTCACTTTTCTATATCTATCGTCATCTGTTAAAAAAACCAAAAGGTTTCCCGCAATCTTCTCAGCATTGGCATCCCTCTGTATGAGTTCCGGCACGATCTCACATCCAGCAATGATGTTTACGAGGCCGATGTTTTTCACCCGAACCAGAGCTCGGCCAATGATATATGACAGGGCCGACATTTTGTAAAGTACGAGCATCGGCGTACCCAAAATAGCCGTCTCTAGTGTGGCCGTTCCCGAGGCCACCATCACGACATCGGAGTGGCCCATAACTTCATATGTTTTATAACGAACAGATGTATTTAATCCTTCAATTTCACTGTAGTCTTTATAGACTTCATCGTCCAGGGTCGGGGCCTTCCCCAGAACAGCTTGAAGATCTGGCAACTCTTTTCGAATTCGGTCCAGGGCTTTGATCATATCGGGTAAGAGACTACTCACCTCCTGCTGACGGGAACCAGGTAAAACACCAATCGTTCGTTTGATGGAATCCAGACCCAGTTCCCTGAAAAACGCTTCTCGGGTAATTCTCGTCTTAACATCATCCTTCAAGGGATGTCCCACAAAATGAACATCCATACCTTCTTTTTGGTACAGCACCTTCTCGAAAGGAAAAATAACCAGCATCCTGTCGACACACCGGACGATCTTCTTCATTCTTCCCTTTCCCCACGCCCAGATTTGAGGACTGATGTAGTATAAAACAGGGATGCCCCGTTTTTTTGCCGCCCTTGCGAAACGTAGGTTGAAACCGGGATAATCGATCAAAAGAACAAGCCCGGGTTTCCTTTCATCCAGCAGGCGAACCATACTTCTGTAAACGCGCCGGATAAAGGGAAGGTGTCTCAGCACTTCGATGAATCCGAGAAAGGACATGTCTCGTGCATGCACGATGGTTTCCACGTCAGCTGACTTCATTTGATCGCCACCGATGCCAAAAAATGTCAGATCCGGTCTTTGCTTCTTGATTTCGCGAATCAAATTGGCACCGTGAATATCTCCCGAAGCTTCACCCGCGATGATAAGTATGGTGTTTAAATCTTTCATTTTTATGAACATAAAAAATAATTGATTGTCAGTTTATAGAAGATGCCATCGAACCATAAGCAGGACACAGAACGTTATAATGAATTGGAAAGTGTTCCTTTCAGAACGAAGCGCTTTGTTATAATTGGGTATTTTGGGATCAGTACTCGTATGTTGCTTCAGACGGGGAATCCAACGCCGTACGTTTCTTTGATATTCCTCATATTGCAACCCAAATCGTTGACTCAAGTAATCTTCTTCATAATGAACAATGAGCCCATATTGGAATCCAAAGAGAAAGAAAAAAACAATGGCGGTCCAAGGCATCCATGCCCAGCTCATGATGACGAGTCCATAACTCAGAAGAAAATTTCCTACATAGAGGGGATTTCGGACGTACCCAAAGGGCCCATTGGTGACAAGCCGATTTCCACTGGCCCTTTTTGTGGTTCTGGTACCGGCCCCTGCGTATGCGACTCCCCAGAATCGCACTCCTTCACCCAACAACACCAAGCCCAGTCCTCCAATAAAACTCTGCCATGTCGTTTCGGCAAAAATAAGAACGAGCACAATGAGGGGAATGGGTGTATAACTTCGGCTTTTGAAAAAAAAGTGGCGAATGTCCACTCAGCCCTCCATCTGCTGCAGTATCTCCAAAGAGACAACCAGGGCCGACAGACCTTCCTCACCGGACACCGTCTGGGGAAGATGGCCTCTCACTGACTGAATAAATGCTTCCAATTCAGTCTGAAGCCCTCCTTCCTCCGGGACTTTTGGACGATCGAGAACAACCTGTTTCTTTTTATCTCCAGCACCGATCTCTCCCAGGGAGATACCAGATCCGCTAGTTCCCTCGGCCAACCGATAAATTTCTGTCGATCGCTCAAGAAAATCGATGGCGATATATGTGTCTTTCTGGAAAAGACGCATTTTACGCATCTTTTTTTGTGAAATACGACTGGCCGTCATATTTGCGACACATCCATTCTCAAAACTTATCCTGGCATTCGCGATATCGATAGAATCCGAAACGACGGCGACACCGCTGGCATCCACATGTTTGACCGGACTCTTGACCAGGTTGAGTATCACATCGATATCGTGAATCATCAGATCCAAAACCACAGCCACCTCTGTTCCCCGGGGATCGAAAGGAGCCAGGCGATGAGATTCAATGAACCGGGGATGTATCTGCATGTCTTTAAGAACACGGATTGCAGGATTGAACCGTTCTACATGACCCACTTGAAATATTTTCTCCTTAGCCCCGGCCAATCGAATAAGTTCTTGGGCCTGTTCGACAGTTTTAGTGATGGGTTTCTCCATCAGGCAATGGACACCCTTTTCGAACACCCGCTTCCCAACCTCAAAATGACTGTGGGTCGGTACCACGACGCTTACCGCCTCCACCTTATCCAAGAGATCATCCAAGTTCTCAATAGCGTCACATTGGACCTCTGAAGCCAAGCGTCGTGCTTTTTCCATGTCGATATCAGTGACACCCACGAGCTCGACTTCAGGTATCCGGGCATAATTCAGCGTGTGAAAACGGCCCAGGTGGCCCGCACCCACAACACCCACATTCACTTTTTTCAAATCGTTTTCCTCAGTTAACTGTCCGTTTTGAAACGTTCTAATGTAATACATATTGGGATCATAATCAACTTTTTAATTT
>CAZYTI010000124.1:0-3348 GCA_964650065.1 uncultured bacterium | reverse complement strand
ATTTTGATCATTTTATTGGAATATTTATTTACAATATTGAGTTGATAATTTACAACTTACATAAAAGTTAATTTGATATAAATATGATAATATTATAAGTAAATACATAATCATTTGTTATTCCATAAAATCTCAACTTTTTAATTTTTGTATTGACATTTAAATGCAAATTTTTAAATTGGATATCACCATTTTGTTTCTATTGAAAGCACTTGTGATGCCCCAAAAATGCGTTTAATGAAAGGATTTCTGTAACATGACACAATACTCTCTTACAAATCCCATATCCATTATTGTGGATAAACCTCGAGAAAATTTTACCCGGAATGACTTGATCAAGGTAATTGAAGAAAAAAATATCGAGAGGATTACATTTCATTATACGGCCTTGGACGGTAAACTGAAAGAATTGAAATTACCCATCGCCAATCGCTATCAGGCCGAGCGTATTCTGACGGACGGTGAACGTGTGGATGGATCTTCGTTATTCATGGGCATGGTCGACGTTGCTGTCTCAGACCTCTACGTGGTTCCGGTTTATAAAACGGCATTCCTGAACCCATACGACCAGGGAAGCCTGGATTTTATCTGTCGGTATTTGATGGAAGATGGAAATCTGGCTCCCTTTACCTTGGACAACATTTTACACAATGCGAATCATGTCTTTAAAAAAAACACCCAATTGGACCTTTATGCCATGGGTGAACTGGAATTCTTACTGTTGAGCGATTCAACGTCACGAATTTACGGGACCTCATAACAAAGAGGATACCATGCCGCATCTCCATTTGTAAAGGCCGGCAAAATCGTCAACGAAATGGTGCGCCATATCACACAGATCACCGGTGCTGTAAAATATTCCCACAGTGAAGTGGGTTATATCGAAAGTGTGCGCAGTAATCATGAAGAGATCAAAGGTAAGGAAGCTGAACAGCTGGAAATCGAATTTATTCCCACACCCATAGAAGATACAGGGGATCACCTGGTATTGGCACGATGGCTCATCAGAAATACGGCTTATCAATATGGTTGTGTGGCTACCTTTGCACCCAAATTGGAAGAAGGTGTTGCTGGTAATGGATTCCATATACATCTGGAACTGATGAAGGATGGAAAAAATGTGATGACCGAAGATTCTGGAGAGCTTACAGATCAGGCAAGAAAAATGATCGGTGGTTTGTGTACATATGCGGATTCATTGACGGCATTCGGGAATACGATTTCATCGGCATACTTACGCCTTGTACCCCATCAGGAGGCACCAACTCGCATCTGCTGGAGCGATTTGAATCGCAGTGCCATGATTCGTGTTCCTCTGGGATGGTCCAAAGTCAATAATCTGGCCAACAAATTGAATGTCCAACAACGAGATTCTCTTATTGACAAAGAGGGGCGACAGACGGTCGAACTAAGAAGTCCGGATGGAAGCGCCATCGTTCATCTTTTATTGGCCGGGATCACCATGGCCGCCGAGCATGGACTCTCAGACCCTGATTCCCTAACCACCGCAGAAAAACTCAATGTGAAAGGAAATATCTTTAAAAACGAAAAGATATTGAAACAGTTACCCGCTCTGCCTAAAAGTTGTGTTGAATCGGCCAAATTACTGCTAAAAAAAAGACATCTATACGAAAGAGAAAATATATTTCCTCCCAGTATGATCGAGTATGTAGCCAATTTACTGCACGCAGAAAACGATGAGAATATGAATCGATATCTGGCAGACCTGCCTGCCGATGATCGATTGCATGAAACCCGTAAAATCATGCATAAAGATATACACAGGCATTGAGCCTATTATTAAGATAACAACCTGAATAGTGCGTTACGTTCTGATAGTGAAATAAATACTTCAACAAAGACTCGTGCGCCTCAGGCGCATTAAAATTAACTATTGAAATTCAAATTTATTTTTTTATATTTACCATTAGTAGAAAAGAGATGGAAGAGGACGAATCATGATGAGATACCTGGTCATGGGTGTCGTTTTTTCACTTTTTCTCCTGTCAGGGTGCGACCAAGGCCTGACCCCCCCGGATCTGACACCTTCCCTGATCGAATTTCCCGTAATGCCGGAAGGCGGGAATCCAGTCGGTACCTGGATGCCCCACGCCACCAATCCCATCGAGGTGATCCTCTTGGATGAATTTCCAGTGGATTCCGTGGTATTCAAGTCAGAACTAAATGGAATTATTTCCCTTGAAATCACGGGCATCTGCTCTGTGAATGCCGTGGTATCGTTTCGCCCTTTGATCTACAACCTGGGACAGGTTCTTGAATTCGACACCACCCTCACCGATACACTTTGGGGAAACGGTCCTTATGACATCATTGCAGACAATATTCTTCTGTTACCCATCGAATCGAATGTGATAAATTTTGATACCTTGGGCTATACATCCCAACAAAGCCGCCTCGATCTCATCACCTTGCCTACGGTCTTTGTGTTCGAAGACATGATAAGTTTCCGTTTTTTCGCAATTATCCATCTCACCCGCCAGAATGGTCCCCTTCAGCGTAAATCAGATTTTCTCGTAACCCTTGGCAATAAAGAGGAGGGTTGACGATGAAACGGTTTTGTCATGGAATACTATTTCTGTCCTTCATGGTCACAACATTAATGGGTCAGGAATCTCCATGGAAAAAGAATCAAACCGGTCGTATCACAGGCAGGGTAACCGCCGCCTCTTCAAAAGAACCCCTCGGTGGTGTCAACGTACTCCTTCTGGGAACCTTGCTGGGTGCTGCCACCGATGTGAACGGTCGTTTTGTCATCCCCTATGTTTCTCCCAATTCATACACAATCCTCGTGTCAGCCATTGGGTACAAGAAAGGAGAAAAAACCATCCGGGTCATGTCTGGTCAAGAAATACATCTTGAATTTCCGCTTCAGGAAACAGTGCTTCTCATGGACGGTGTTGTTGTAACGGCCAGTCGCTACCGACAATCCATCGATGAGATTCCCGTGAGCTTGAGTCTGGTCTCTGCTAAGGAAATTTCGGAGCGAAACATCACTACTTTGGATCAGGCCCTGAGATACGTACCCGGTGTGAATGCTCTGGATGGTGGTCAAATTTCTATAAGGGGATCCAGTGGTTTTAACTGGGGCGTGGGCAGCCGTGTACTGGTGCTCCTCAATGGGAACCCCTTCATGGCGGGCGATATGAAGAACGTCAACTGGTATGCACTGTCCACATCCAATATCGAACAAATCGAAGTCATGAAGGGATCGGGTTCGGCATTGTACGGTTCCAGTGCCATGGGAGGTGTGATTAACATCGTTACAGAAGAGCCCGAAGAAGGAAATCACTTTCACGTACGTACCTACACGGGTTTCTATCAAAAACC
>CAZYTI010000123.1:0-8876 GCA_964650065.1 uncultured bacterium | reverse complement strand
GGCCAGGGAAAAAGGGAATATTCCCAAGAGTACGGAGGTGAACTCGGCGTTCGTATTAATTGCCGGCATTCTGGGACTCCGTATCTTCGGACCAGGCTTATTTGCGAAGTTGATGCGTGTCATGGAGGTCGTTTTCTCCCAATTGACGGCCATAGAAATTACTCAACAGAACGTACCCGACTTTGCCTTAACAGGATTGAAATTTGCAGGATTGATGATCGCCCCGGTCGTATGCATGGTCATGATTGCCGGGTTGAGTGCCAATCTCATTCAGGGTGGTTTTTTACTCACCAGTGAACCGATCAAGCCTAAATTCAGCAAGATCAGTCCCTTGACTGGATTTAAACGTATGTTTTCCATGCGGTCACTGGTCGAATTGAGTAAAAGTTTGCTCAAACTCATCATCATTGGAATCGTGGGATATTTAACACTTAAAGCGGAATTGAATGTGTATCCCTATCTCATTGATCAGGATGTTCCCCAGATCGTCGCATTCCTGGGTCAGGTGAGTTTCAAGCTCACAATACGGGCCAGCCTGATTCTTTTAATCCTGGCAGCTTTTGATTATGCATATCAGAGATTTGAGTTCGAGAAAAAACTCAAAATGACCAAACAGGAAGTGAAAGAGGAGTTCAAGCATACCGAGGGCGATCCTTTGATCAAATCTCGAATAAAGAGCATCCAGAGAGAACGTGCCAGGCAGAGGATGTTGAGTGAGGTTCCAAATGCTGACGTTGTGATTACCAACCCCATTCATTTTGCCGTGGCATTAAAGTATGATGCTAATAAAATGGAAGCACCTACAGTCATGGCGAAAGGAGCACGTCTGATAGCAGAAAAGATCAAGAAGGTGGCTCAAGAACATCATGTGCCTGTTATAGAAAATCAACCCCTTGCCAGAATCCTCTATCGGACGACTGAGATCGGCGCCCTGATTCCATTTGAGCTCTACAAAGCTGTGGCAGAGATTCTGGCTTATGTATACAAGCTGAAGAAAAAACGTTCTTAAAGGATCCCGCATCGAGGTAATTCTTATCCCCCTTAGGTAGATATTCCCCAGAAAGCTGTTAATCTTTCCCTATATATCATTAGCATTGATCGTTGTGTTAAAAAACGATATTTTATAATGCTAATAATATCAAATAATTAGACGCTTTTAAATTATGGTTTCATAAAACACCTGGTGGCATATGGTTTGCCTGTATGAGTGTGTAATGAAACAGATTTAATATAAAGACACTTTATGGCAACCACAAATACAAACAGATTGTTGGCCAACAGTGATGTTATCCTCGCCTTGGGCGTGGTGATGATCCTCATCGTCATGATTTTTCCATTACCCCCTGTTATGATGGATATGTTGGTAGCGTTGAATTTTTCGGTTGCCATGCTTATCCTCATGGTCTCCATGTACATTCGTAAACCTCTGCAATTTTCTGTTTTTCCAGGACTGCTTCTCATCATTACGCTTTTTCGACTCTCGTTAAATGTGGCCTCCACGAGACTAATCCTGGGACAGGCATATGCGGGAAAGATTATCAGTGCCTTTGGAGATTTTGTCGTTAAGGGGAACTATATTGTTGGGCTCATCATTTTCCTCATTCTGGTGATCATCAATTTTGTCGTCATTACAAAAGGTGCAGGACGTGTCGCAGAAGTGGCTGCCCGATTCACTCTGGATTCCATGCCAGGGAAGCAGATGAGTATAGATGCAGATTTAAATGCCGGGCTGATCAATGAAGATGCTGCACGTCTTCGACGAGGTGAAGTGACTCAGGAAGCCGATTTTTATGGATCTATGGATGGGGCCAGTAAATTTGTACGTGGCGATGCCATCGCCGGGCTGATCATTACCATGCTGAATATTGTGGGTGGCCTTATTATTGGTGTTGCCCAGCATGGCATGCCTTTAGGGGAAGCGATTCGAACGTACACCCAACTCACCGTGGGAGATGGTTTGGTGTCCCAAATTCCCGCCTTGATTATTTCCACCACTGCGGGTCTGGTTGTCACACGGACGGCCTCGGATTCCAATTTGGGCCATGATATCTCCAGTCAGATATTCTCGAGTCCCCGTGCCATCTATATGGCCAGTGGTGTTTTGTTGGCGCTCGGGATCACTCCCGGTCTCCCCTTGCTTCCCTTCCTTATTCTGGGAACCATTACAGGAGCCATCGGATATACGGTGAAAGGCATAAAGGAGACTCCTGAGGAAGCTCCGGCAGAAGAACCTGTTGAAAAACCTGCGGATGAAATTGAGGACTATCTGCGGGTAGATCCATTGGAACTGGAAATCGGGTATAGTCTTATTCCTCTGGTGGACTCAGAACAGGGTGGCGATTTACTGGTTCGCATCACCCAGCTCAGGAAACAATGTGCTTCGGAGGTGGGTATTATTGTACCCCCCATTCGTATTCGAGACAATATCCAATTGAAACCCAATGAATACGTCATCATCATACGAGGTGTCGAGACGGTCCGGGGTGAACTCATGTTAGGCCGATATCTCGCTTTAAATTCAGGACTTGCAGAGGGTAAGTTAGAAGGTACCCGTGTCATTGAACCGGCATTTGGTCTACCGGCGACATGGATTACGGAAAGTGAGAGAGAAAAGGCCGAACAAAATGGCTATACGGTTGTTGAAGCGATTGCAGTGCTTACAACGCATCTTCTCGAAGTATTGAAATCCCATGCCCATCGGATTATGGGGCGACAGGAAGTTCAAAACCTGTTGGACAACATCAAAAAAGAACAACCCGCTCTGGTGGAGGATCTGGTCCCGGGGCTGCTTCCGTTGGGTGTTGTTGAAAAAGTATTACAGAATTTACTGCGAGAGCGGGTATCCATTCGTAATTTGAGTACAACATTGGAAACATTGGCCGATTATGCACCGATTACCAAAGATGGGGATATTTTAACTGAGTATGTCAGACAGGCACTTTCAGAGACCATTGCCCATCCCTATATTAATGACTCGGGTACGATCCAGGCCATTACTTTGGATCCTGCGGTGGAACAGATTTTTACCAACAGTATCCAGGAATTGCAAAGAACCGGAGGTGTGCAGGGAATAGATCAGCTCATTCTTCCACCCGAGGTGATGCAACAACTTTACAATGGTCTCGCTTTGGAAGTTGAGTTGCTCGTGAAGGCAGGAAAACAGCCCATTGTCGTGACACCTCCGGGAATTCGACTGTATTTCCGAAAGATGGTTGAATCGGTATTCCCCAATTTGATTGTCCTTTCATACGGGGAATTGCCTTCACGGGTTCAGATAGAATCGATAGGATCAGTGAGGTTCAGTGATGCAAGTTAAACGTTTTCGTGGTTCATCAATGCAGGAAGCATTGGCAGCGGTCAAAAAAGGATTTGGTGATGAGGCCGTCATTCTTAAGTCTGAGAAGCTTCCGAGATCGGGTGTTTTTGATTTACTTAAAAAAGATACGATCGAAATTGTTGCTGCAGTGGATGTGCCTGACTCGAAATTTCCTGAATTGGCTCCCAAAAAGGTGAATCGTCCATTAGAAAAAGCACCGGGAGATTTTACAGAGAAATTTTTACAACAATCAAAGGGACGTGAACCTTTACAGCGTGATTCAAAGGATGCGATGAAATTCAATGCATCTTTTACCCAGCTCCTGAATCAAAAAGTGATGGATGAAAAAGCCCCTGTTCAAAAGCATAAAAAGATGAACCGGACCAAGCGGGCGGTAGATCCAACAAAAAGGAGGGGCGTTCAGGATCGAAAACCTCGACCGGTGTCGTCGACTGATAAAAAAGTAAATCAGACGAAACCGAGAAATACGGCACCCATCAATAAGGCGAATCGAACGCATCTCAACTCAGGCCAAGGGAAGAAGATGAGACAATCCATGTCATAGGTCGAAAATTCGGCGAGGGGTCGTACGCAAGGCAGCATTGACAGTTTGAGGGCGGAGGTGAGTAAACTGCGTTCAATTATCACATCCATGTCAAAGCAGTTGGTCCCCCTTCAAGATCTGTCCCTGCGAGATTTTGCCGACATGCCCGCACCTTTAGCCCGGGAGGCGATGGCATTGATCGAATGCGGTGTTGAAAAACACATCGCCAGAGATCTGGTAGAGAAGGCCGGCACATCTGTTCCCCTGGAGCATTCACATCATCCACCCACCATCAAAGAGAAAATCCACGAGGAAATGACCAAAATGATAAAAACCTCGGGTCCTATCGCCTGTAAAAATGGTCGGGTAAAGGTCATTGCGCTGGTGGGACCTACAGGCGTCGGCAAGACCACGACACTGGCAAAGCTTGCGGCAAACAGTAAGTTTGTATTCGATAAAAAAGTTTCGCTCATATCGGCCGATACCTACCGGATGTCGGCAATCGAACATCTGAATACCTTTGCCGGAATCGCCCACCTCCCGCTCAGTGCCGTTTATTCTCCTTCAGAACTCAAGGCTTCTCTGACAGCACAGCAGGACAAAGATCTTGTTTTTATCGATACTGCCGGGCGAAGCCCACGTGACCAGAAGCACCTCCAGGAATTGAAGAAATTTATGGAGACTGCTCAGCCCGATGAAATTCATTTGGTGGTGCCGGCAAATATTAAAAATATGGATCTCCTGGATGTCATTCGAAGGTTCAGTATTCTGCCCATTGATCATATCCTCATCAGTAAGATCGATGAAACCGGTTCACCTGGGAGCGTGTTGAATATTTCGGCAGAGGTGGAGAGTCCCATTTCCTATATTACCAATGGACAGATGATTCCGGATGACATAGAGCTCGCCAATTCAAGCAGACTGGCGAGGATGATTGTGAGGGCAGCATAATATGCAGGTTGTGGACCAATTAACCCCTGTTCGGATCATGGCAAAATCTCAGAAGACTCGAAAGGGCAACATCATCGCCATTACCAGTGGAAAGGGTGGCGTGGGCAAGTCAAATATCGCTGTTAATCTCTCCATCGCCCTGGTAAAGATGGGCAAATCGGTAACGCTCTTTGATGCAGACGCCCATTATGCCAATGTGAATGTGTTAATGGGTAAAACGAATCCCTTCACGCTGGCCGATGTTGTTTTTGGAGAGAGGTCGATTTCAGATATCACCCTGAGGGATGCATCGGGCTTGAGGATCATATCTGCCCATTCCGGAATGGGCGATCTGGGTGGACTGGAAAATCGTGTTAAAGAACACTTCTTTCATGAGATATACAACCTCACCCAGGAAGATGATTTTATCATTATCGATACATCGGCAGGACTTTCAGACACGCTTATGGATTTTTCCTTACGGGCTGATGAAATCGTTGTGGTGACCACGCCTGAACCCACGGCCGTGAGCGATGCTTATGCCCTTATGAAAGTGCTTTTCGGTTTGAAAGACGGGATTCGGTTCAGTGCACTGATTAATCTGGTAGAATCTAAAAATGAAGCAGATGAAGTGTTCGAGCGGTTTTCTTTGGTTGTCGAGCATTTTCTGAATACAGTCATAGGGAATTTCGGATTCATCATCGAGGATAAAGCTGTGCGGAATGCAGTCCAAAAGCAAGATCCTTTCATCCGTGCTTTTCCCGGTTGTAACGCTGCTAAGTGCATCCATCAGATTGCGCAAAGGATGTTGTCATGAAAGCTTTGCTGTCTACAATTTCACTGTCCTTATCGTTTGTCACCATCTGTGGCTGTATTTTGTTAGGTATGCGGTTTGGACCTACCCTCTTTAGAGGATTCATTGTATTTGCTCTGGTGTATGTGGGAGGATTGGTTGCCGCGTTAGTGGTATTTGTGACTTACCTTTCTAAACCGCGACCGAACATGGTGACATCGGGTCCGATGGATACTATGGATACTGGTGAGGCTGTAGAACACCAAACGAAGAACGAAGACGAGGAGATATTTGATTCGTGATGGAAGCGATTTCTACCATTCGGGAAGCCACATCCGTTGATGCACTCTGGAAAGGATATCTTGAAACACGAGATGATCAGGTGAGAGAGAAATTGGTACTCCAATATATTCCTCTCGTAAAACATGTTATTATGCGGATGTTTTCGCATCTGCCGGCCCATGTTTCCCGGGATGATCTGATGAGTATTGGTGTGCTGGGCCTTATGACGGCCATTGAGCGATATAAGGCAGATCGACAAGTCAAGTTTGAAACATTTGCAATTCCCAGAATAAGAGGTGCTATTCTCGATGAATTGAGGTCGTATGATCTGGTACCCAGGTCGGTACGGGGAAAAATGCGAAAGGTTCAGCGGGTCATCCGAGAATTAGAGGGAGAATTAATGCGGAGCCCAACAGATACAGAGATTGCTTCGAAGCTGGGCATGACCATGGAGGATTATCGTGATTTGTTAAAAAGCATCAGTCCGATACGATTTTTTTCTCTTTCAGAGTCCCTCAATGATGTCCGGGAATTAGAGATACAAAATAACGCCCTGCAGGTGGGAATGAAGCAAGAGACCATCGAACTTCGAACAGAAAATCAAGAGTTGAGACGCGTTCTTTTAAATGCCATTCAAAACCTGCCCAAACAGGAGAGATTGACGATAGCTTTGTATTACTATGAAGAAATGACGATGAAAGAGATAGGTGTTGTTCTCAAAGTGACTGAATCGAGAGTATCCCAGATTCATACGCAGGCCATTTTAAAATTAAGAAGCGCCGTCGATATGGCGATGAATTAGAAAGGGGGCGATGTGGATGTCAGAATCCATAGAAAGAACAAATCTCAACTTTCTCACAAACAGTGTGGACCGGGTGAGTGAATCGAATCGACTACGGGAGTCTCACGATCAGGATTATCATCTTCCCAAACCGAAGCAGAAGAAATCAAAACGCCATCAGGAAGATGAGGCCCAGGATGATTTTGAAAGAGAAAGTTCCGAAGATGAAAACGATGAGCAGAATCAGCTTGTTAAGAAAAATGGGATCCCCCCAAGGTGTGATGGACCGGGCCTTTTGATCGATGTTACGGCTTAGGTAGTTATTCCCCGGAGAGTTGGTAAACTTTCCCTATGAAAAAGAAACTCCTCCCTTGTATAAAAAAAGAAAATTTCATATAGTGTTATTTTTCAAAGATTTAAATATAGATAAATTTTGGTTCGTGCTGGCATGTTGTTTGCCTGTTCATCATCTGAATAAAAAAGGAGTATCATATGCTTGATGATGTTCAACTCTCCATCGAGGGGTTAAGTTCCAGTCTCTATCTTCAGGAAGTCATCGCCAATAATCTGGCAAATGTGAATACAGTGGGATTTAAACGGGAGAGGTTGTTTCCGAATATACTTGAGGAAGTCTCAGAAGAATCTGAGTCAAATTGCCAAGAAGTGACAGTTTTTGAGCAGGGACAGCTTCGTCAAACCAAGAATCCTCTGGATCTGGCCCTTAATGGTGAAGGTTTTTTTGCCATCCAAACTTCAGAAGGCATGCGATATACAAGAAATGGAAAGTTCCATTTGAATTCTATGGGCCAACTCATTATTAATGAAAATTCGGTTGTTTTAGGGGAAAGTGGACCCATTGAGGTCCGGGGTGATTTTACGGTAAACAGGCGAGGAGAGATATTCCGACAGGGTGAGATGATCGATCGATTTCGAATTGTTACCTTTGAAAGACCTTATCCCATTAAAAAAATTGGGAACAGTTTATTTTCCCCCATAGATGATCAGGTCGAAGAAGTTGAGATTGAGGATATCCGGATCGAGCAGGGCTACGTTGAAGAGTCCAACGTCATTCCCATTGAGGAAATGGTGAATATGATGTCGTTGTTTCGCTACTTTGAAGCCGGTCAAAAAATCCTGAGCACCTATGATGATTTGCTTGATAGAACAGTAAATGATATAGGAAGTGTATAGACTATTTAATTTTTGGAGGACATATTGCCATGAATCGTGTAATGAATACTGCAGCCACAGGGATGGCGGCCCAGCAACTCAATGTGGATACGATCGCCAATAATCTGGCCAATGTGAATACACCCGGTTATAAGAAAAGCCGGATCGAGTTTCAGGATCTGCTCTATCAATCTGTCACTCCTGCAGGTTCAGAGACTTTGGGCGATGCAGAAGCGCCTACAGAAATTCAGATCGGATCCGGAACCCGTCCTGTTGCCACATCGAAAATATACGCCCAGGGAGAAATTATGGAGACGGGGAATCCCCTGGATCTTGCTATACAGGGTGAAGGATTTTTTCTCATCCGCATGCCCGATGGTACTGAAGCCTATACACGAGATGGCTCTTTTAAAATTTCGGCAGAGGGTCAGATCGTTAATTCCGACGGATTCATTCTTGAACCGGAGATATCGCTTCCAATCGATACAGCAAGTATCATTATCAGCCGGGACGGGCGGGTTTCGGCTATGGTAGCCGGGATAGCCGAGCCACAGGAAGTCGGACAGATTGAACTGGTTAAATTCATCAATCCGGGAGGATTAAAAAATCTGGGACACAATCTGTATCAAAGAACGGCGGCATCCGGCGAATATAATTTTGGATCACCGGCCACAGAAGGATTTGGTACTGTGGAGCAGAGGTATTTGGAAACATCGAATGTTGATGTGGTCCAGGAGATGGTGAATATGATTGTCGCACAGAGAGCTTATGAAATCAATTCCAAAGTCATCAAGACCGCAGATGATATGATGGCACTCATGAATCGATTGAGCGGATAATGCGAATTAACGTACGAAAAATAATTATGGTTATTTTGGGATGCCTGTTCTGGATTGATGGTCATGGTGCAGTTCAAGATGACGGAGACCTTTTGAGAGAGCGTATACGCGGCGAAGTCCAACAGTTTATCATGGAGCGTATCACTGCCGATTCATTTGATGTCAGGATCGAAATGTCGGCCTCGATAGGATCCGGCATAGACAACGGTGATGTGAAGGAA